>NZ_JAUBPI010000016.1:0-87485 GCF_036700645.1 Microcoleus sp. S36b_A4
GGAGCGGAATGAAGCGAAAGTTTCACGTTCCGTTCTGAAGGAGAGGTAGGGGTGGCAACGCCCCTATCGACTCTAACCAACTGTGATCAATGACCCGGAATTCTTCAGCAGAGGTCGCTACTATTTTACAGGAGTTTGGGGTCAAGCAACGCAAGGCGCATCGGGACAACAGGAGATTTTAAAAGCCTTAGCACCTCACTTAGAAGGAATGAATCTCGACAGGCTGAGTCAAGAAACAGGGATGGATGAGACAAGTTTACAGGAAGCACTAAAAACTCTCGAACGCCACGATGTGGTTCAAGAAAGTGATGGTTGCTACAGTATTACTGTCGAACTATTCCGCCGCTGGGTTGAGATGTCATGGGGAGGGAAGGGATAGTTAGTTATCCCTTTGAGTATTCGGCCGTTGAAACCAATCCTACACAAACTCTCGTCCCAGCCGAGGGGGGCTAAGAGACAAGCTGTAAAATTAATATTACTATAATGCCAAATATTTACATTATTGGCGGCCCTAACGGTTCAAGTAAAACTACAGTTTTCCTGAAATTATTACCTCATGTTTTAGATAGACATAATTTCTCTCATATTGCTTTTCAGATAAATCGACCCTCGTTTTTTCAAATAAGCCCGTGAAGCGCAGCTATCCCCTAGGGCATCACCCAACCTCAGACCGAAGTCATCAAATAACCAATAACTACTAACAAATAACAGAACTAATGTCAAGAGTGTTTTTTCGGAAATATTAAAGCTTAAATAAAAATTGCTACGGACATTTGCGAATTATAGCACTTTGTTCAAAGTATTTGAACAAAGTGCTAAGTTAATTAAAGATTTGATGAAAGAGACGCATAAGTCTTTACATTGTCGATCGCAATTTTGTTATTCTATTAGAAAGTTTCATTCTAGCGACTGAATTTTTGTACCCCAGTCCTACCCCTAAACAGAACGGCAGTTTCCACAATGAGAATTTTAGTCACAGGCGGTGCGGGTTTCCTCGGTTCCCACCTAATCGATCGCTTAATGGCCCAAGGACACGAGGTAGTCTGCCTGGATAATTTTTACACCGGGACTAAACGCAATATCCTCAAATGGCTGGACAACCCGTATTTTGAGCTGATCCGCCACGACATCACGGAACCGATTCGGTTAGAGGTAGATCAGATTTACCATCTGGCCTGTCCCGCTTCCCCGATACACTATCAGTACAACCCTGTCAAGACAATTAAAACAAACGTCATCGGCACGATGAATATGTTGGGATTGGCAAAACGGGTAAAAGCAAGATTTTTTCTCGCTTCCACTTCCGAAGTGTACGGAGATCCTGATGTCCACCCGCAAACAGAAGATTATCGCGGCAACGTTAATTGTATAGGAATTCGCAGTTGTTATGACGAAGGGAAGCGAGTAGCTGAAACCTTATCTTTTGATTACCACCGTCAAAATGGAGTAGACATTCGAGTTGTGCGAATCTTCAATACCTACGGCCCCCGGATGTTGGAAAATGACGGCAGAGTAGTGAGCAATTTTATTGCTCAAGCTTTGCGGAATCAACCGCTGACAGTATACGGCGACGGTTCCCAAACACGGAGTTTCTGCTACGTTTCTGATTTGGTAGAAGGATTTATTCGTTTGATGAATAGCGACCAAATCGGGCCGATGAATTTGGGGAATCCCGGCGAATACACTATATTGGAACTGGCACAAAAAATTCAAAACACGATTAATCCAGGGGCAGAAATTATCTTTAAACCGCTGCCGGAAGATGATCCAAAACAGCGACAACCGGATATTACTCGTGCTAAAAATTGGTTGGGGTGGGAGCCAACTGTGCCGCTGGATCAAGGTTTAGAGTTGACTATAAAGGATTTTCGCGATCGCATCGAGGGAAACCAAAAGTAGAGACTGGGAGAGTGAGGGATGGAAAAAAATTTCCTAATTCCCAATTCCCAATTCCCAATTCCCAATTCCTAATTCCCAATTCCCAATTCCTAATTCCCCATTCCCAATTCCCAATTCCTACCTGATTTATTTACTAGCTTTGAGGAGATTTCTATGCAGGTTTGCGTCATCGGTACAGGATATGTTGGCTTAGTCACCGGCACTTGTTTGGCCCACATCGGCCACCACGTGATTTGCGTAGACAACAACGAAGAAAAAGTTAAATTAATGAAGTCTGGACAGTCGCCTATTTTTGAACCTGGACTGTCTGAATTAATGTCTTCTGCATCTGCGTCTGGCAATCTAGAATTTACTTCGGATTTAGCAGCAGGAGTGTCCCACGGGGATATTTTGTTTATTGCAGTGGGGACGCCTCCATTGCCTACTGGGGAAAGCGATACTCGCTACGTGGAAGCGGTTGCTCGTGGCATTGGAGCTCACCTCGACGGCGATTACAAAGTAATCGTAAACAAATCGACAGTGCCCATCGGTTCGGGGGATTGGGTGCGAAGAATTGTACTAGACGGTTTAGCAGAACGTCAAAAACCTCAAAGTGGTGAGGGCGCTACTGGTGAGGAAGTCGCAGCAAAAACAGGTGTTCAATTTGATGTGGTTAGCAACCCGGAGTTTTTGCGGGAGGGCTGTGCTGTTTTCGATACTTTTAATCCCGATCGCATTGTTCTTGGCAGCAACTCTCAGCGCGCTATGGATATGATGCTACAGTTATATCGGCCGATTGTCGATCGCAAGTTTGCAGAAAATCCGTCTTTGCCGGAGGTCCCTGTGGTGATGACGGATATCAGTTCAGCGGAGATGATTAAGTACGCAGCTAATGCTTTTTTAGCTACGAAGATTAGCTTTATTAATGAAGTTGCTAATATTTGCGATCGCGTCGGTGCAGATGTTAGTCAAGTTGCCCGAGGTATCGGCTTAGATTCACGGATTGGCAACAAGTTTCTCCAAGCTGGCATTGGTTGGGGCGGTTCTTGTTTCCCCAAAGATGTCTCGGCTTTAGTTCACACGGCTGAGGATTACGGTTACGAGGCGCATTTGCTGAAAGCGGCAGTGGAAGTTAACGAACGCCAGCGGTTGATTGCTATTGAAAAGTTGCAACAAGTTTTGAAGATTCTCAAAGGTAAAACCGTCGGACTTTTGGGTTTAACTTTCAAGCCGGATACTGACGATTTGCGAGATGCTCCGGCGCTGAATTTAATCGAGAGTCTGAACCGATTGGGAGCGAAAGTTAAAGCTTACGATCCGATTGTTTCTCAAACGGGGATGCGTCACGGTTTGTCGGGAGTTTTGGTAGAAACTGACCCGGAAAGGTTGGCAGACGGTTGCGATGCTTTGGTGTTAGTGACTGACTGGGAACAGTTTCGTAATTTAGATTACGAGAAAATGGCAAAGTTGATGAATCATCCGGTGATGATTGATGGTCGCAATTTCTTAGACAAGAAGGTTTTAGAAGCGGCTGGTTTCCAATATGTGGGGATTGGAAGGTAAAGAATGAGCGTGAAGTTGTGATCGCGATTATATCTTGAGGATAGCGATCGCAACTTATCCGTTAGGTAAGAATTCAGGCTGAGAGGGTGACAACCAAGGGAAAACCCAGACGGGGCAATTGTTTGAGATAATGGAGAAGTCGTAAAAAAGCGAGTGGCCTTGGGAGCCACCCCACAAAAAATACTAAAGACATTATACCAAAAGTTATTACGAATCCACTTGAGCGAGAGTCAAGCACTCACCTTAGAACTCTTAGTTCTAATGCTTCAAAGCCATCGACAAGTCAGATTATCAAGATTGGCTAACATCTTTCCACAACCGATTCAATACAATAGTCGCGTCCGAAGTCTCCAGCGATTTCTTAAGCTCCCCCAGCTCTCGGCCAAGTTGCTATGGTTTCCTATAATCAAAGTGGCTTTAAAGTCTGAATTTAGAGAGCAAAGATTTAATAGAGCGCAACGGAGAAACCGTTCAGAATTAACATTCTCAACTAAAAAATATGTAGCCGTTGCTCTCGAAAGAACTCAATGGCGAGACCGGAATCTAATCATAGTCACTATAATTTGGGGCAATCATGCTTTGGAATGAAAAATCAATAACTTGATGAATTATTAGATATAATCAAGAACAAGGCTAGATCGCTGAGTTTACCAAAACACCAGAGCAACTTGCAACAGTTTTTTTATTACCGTACACTATTTTACCTTTAAACCCATGTTTTATTCGAGTTCAATTGAGTCTAAAATGAAGAAGTTTTATAACTCTTTATCAGAGAAGGATAAAAGAAGGTATTTAGGGATTGAGGATTAAAAATTGGGGTTGAATTAGCTATATAATAAGACTTTGGGGATGTAGTCGAAATACCGTGGTTCATGGAATTGAAAATTTTAAAAAAATGGAGCAACAGATAGAGACAGTCAATAATTCAAGAATTAGAAATTCTGACGGTGGTAGAAAAAAATATTTTTTCTAGCCAAATCGGAATTGATGCCCCATTTTTATAAGTTTTAAAATTTGCGAGAGCCGGAGACCCAATGAATGAGTTAATTTAAGGGACTAATTTAACACATAAAGAAATAGCTTAGGGACTTAAGTCGGTCGGATTTATTATCAGTATTCCCTAGTAAATAAACTCTTAAAAAAGCATGGATATGTCAAGCAACAAGCACAAAAAAAGCAAACAATAGGAACTAATAAAAATCGTAATGCTCAATTTTACAATATTGCCATGCTCGACACACAGTATAGATGAAGCAGGCAATTCCATTATTAGTTTTGATACCAAAAAGAAAGAAGTTTTAGGTAATTTGTATCGTTCCGGTACTCTTTATACAACCGAACCTGTCATTACTTTAGACCATGTTTTTTGGAGTTTAGGTTGCGGGAAAGTGATTCCACATGGAATTTACGATTGCCAAAAAAAACGAGGTTATGTAACATTCGGTAACAGTAAGGAGACCAGTGAATTTGGTTGTGAATCCATCAAACACTGGTGGAACAATTATGGAAAAGCTACCTATCCTAATCCCAATTCGATTTGAGCTAAGTGTGATGGTGGTGGCAGAAATAATGCTAATCATTATATCTTTAAACAAAATTTACAAAGTTAGTAGATAAAACCGGAATTGAGCTTGAAATTGCTCATTATCATCCCTATATATCTAAATATAATCCCATTAAACATCGACTCTTCCCTCATATTACCAGAGCTGGTCAAGGAGTATTTTTTACAAGTCTCGATTTAGTCAAGAGTCTCATGGAAAAAACTCACACTAACTAACGATGGTCTATCTGTAGTTGTAAATGTGGCAGATAAAATATATAAAATTGGTCGAAAGGTGACTGATGATTTCAAAAAAACATGAAAATTGTTTTTGATGAATATTTACCCAAATGGAATTATCGAGCCGTACCTCAACTCACTCATCAATCAAGTTATTAATTTTTCATTTCTTAGCAAAACATGAACGCAACCTGAAAAAAAAGCAGCAAAAACTAGCCAGAAAGGAGAAAAGAAGCAAGTATAGAAATAAAGCCAGGAAACTGGTTGCTAGGGTTCACGAACAAATTAACAATGTTCGTCAAGACTACTTACATAAGCTACCATTGAAAGCTTGTTGACGATAACCAAGTCATCGTAGTCGAAAGTCTCAACACAAAGGGCATGGTTCGTAACCACAAACTAGAAGAGAGCAATTTCTGATGTATGTTGGAGGATGGTTGTCAATTTCTTGCAGTACAAACTAGACCGTGAAGGTAAAGTGTTGGTAAAGATTGACCGATGCTTCTCTAGCTCGAAACTCTGTTCAAACTGCCACTATCAGGTGAGTGAAATGCCATTAGATGTTAGGGCATGGACTTGTCCTAGTTGTGGTATCCATCACGATAGAGATGGCAACGCTTCAGCAAATATTAGAGCAGAATGACTCAGAATGCTATCAGTCTTGGAAAGCAGGACTGCTGAGTAGAGGAGGGGATTTGAGCCCGAGACTGGGACGCAAGTCCAAGTTGACGCAATCCCCGTTGAAGTCAGAAGCTCACGCTGTACCTTTATGTCAGCGCTGGGTAGTTCACGAAAACAGGACGCTCTCCGTTCTATGTGAAAATCATAAAGATGTTGTAAAGACACCGCAAATACTTAGTAATGTTTGACGGTCTGTGGCAATATTTAAGTAGAATTACGTAATCAATAAGTCGGACAGCGGCAGGCTGGCAAATTCAGTAACTCCCTGCTCTGTTGCCGGAGTGGTAAACTTTTGCCAGTCTAGTAGAAAAAGGGTTGCTATGAATCAGCAAATATCAGCTCAATCGCAAAAGCTTTTACTCCAAATTGGCAGAAATATTCGTCGCACCTTGGATCTCAATACCATCTGGCAGCAAACAGTTAACAGTCTGGGAGAAACACTAGGCGTCAGCCGCTGTATCCTTTGTCCCTATGAAAGTTCTAGCCTGCAAGTCAAAGTAGCTGCTGAATACTGCCAAGAACCATTTTTACCCATGCTGGGAATGGAAATCTCGCTCACAGCAGCACCTCACTTCCTTCAAGCTCTAGCCACCCTCGAACCGGTGGTAGTAGACTCCTTTGCAGCCAATGACTCTTTTGGGCCGCAGTCGCTGCTAGTGGTGGCTACCGCTTACCAAGAGCAACCTAATGGCATAATTAGCTTGCATCAGTGCAAAGGTCGATCGTCGGGAAAGGGTAAGACCGATCGACCTTGGACTCAATCCCAGATCGAATTCGCACAAGAACTTGCCGAGCAAGTAGGAAGTGCGATCGCCCTTGCTACCCTCTACCAAGAGCGCACCAAGCGAGTACAAGGACTATCCCAGCTCAAAAAGCAATTTTTGTTGAAAGCGTCCCACGAGCTCCGCACTCCCCTAAATCACATCATCGGCTATCTACAACTAACCATAGACGACCAAGCTGACGATCCCATAGAGGAGAGAGATTTTATCCAAGAAGCTCACCGTTCGGCTATCCATCTTTCTCAGGTAATTTCCAATATCTTAGATTACATTGAGTTAAGTGAAGCTTGCCAAACTCACGCAGAGTTAGCCACTTTCAGGAGTCAGGAAAAATCGGGGCATCAGTAAACCTTATAGTGGCGTATTTAACAAGTCTAATATTTACGTTTACACAAGTTTTACACAGGAAAAACCTGACAATTTATCGATAGATTCCCTCAATAAATTCGATAGGTGGTTCATCAATTATTTTTAGGGAATTATAGTTTTACAAAGTACAGCATAGCAACTACTACACGTAGTAAGCTGTCGAGCATTTAAATTACATATTGTCTGTTCCCCGTTTCCAGTTTCCTGTTCCCTTTCACCAAATCCTCACACCCTATTTAAATGCACAACAGCTTAGCGCGGTGTATTTATCATATTATGTCCGCTCGCACGACTCACATCAAATAGGTTATTTTACCGGAAAGGATATTGCAAGCATAAGATTACACTTTTGCACTTTTAATGCTTTTAACTTGTGCTTGATAGAATTACCCGCCGCCCTTTTTTTTCGGAGTTTTTGGAGGGCTGACATAGCGCGCCCAAAAAGGTTCCTCCATATCTTTCATCGCTGCTAGTTTTTGGCGCTCTTCCTCTATGCGCTTGCGTTCTGAAAGACTAGAAAATATGTTGATACTGCCGACAGTCTGGCCGCCCGCATCTCGCACACGTGCGGCCCAAAGCCAAACATCGATCGAACTACCATCTTTTTTCAACAAAGATATTTCCAAACCGTTTTGCGGTTTGCCATTAGACGCAGACTTTAGCAGCGCGTAAAAATCTTGCTTTTGGCCTTCAGGAATATTCGGTAAAGGTTTCCCTAAAACCTCAACTGCAGTCCAGCCAAAAAGTTGTTCGGCGGCGCGGTTCCAAACAACGGTATTGCCGTCATTGCTGGTACAGTTAATCGCCAGCGGCGCCGATGCTATCTGGGCTTGCAAAACTTGGTTAACGAGTTGCAGTTTCAATTCTACTTGCTTGCGATCGGTAATTTCCTGACAAGCACCCCACAAACGGACAACCCGTTCAGCAGTTTTGTCCCACACCACTTGCCAGTAGTCCCGCACCCAGCGCACCTCGCCTTTTTGATTAATAATGCGATACTCATTAGCTCCAGTGCGGCTGAAAGTACAGCCTTCTAACTGTTTAATTAGCATTTCCCTGTCGTCGGGATGAACGAGTTCAGAGTTCCACCAACCAAACGATTCTAATTCTTCAGGAACGCAACCGGTGCAGCGCTCAAAAGCTTCTGTCGCCCACTCGCAGGCGAACTTGCCGTCGGGCTGCCCCTTAAAAGAATAGGCAAAATCCGAAGTAATTTGCGACATAACTCTGTAGTGGAGTTCCGACTCTCGGACTGCAATTTCGGCTTGCTTCCGTTCCCCTATTTCCCGCGAATTAATTATAATTCCCTGCACGCTAGAATCGTAAAGCAAACTGTTACCTATCGACTCCATGTAGATCCAAGAACCGTCAGCGTGGCGTTTCCGATATTCGATTACCCCTCCAATTCCCGGAGATTCTAACAACTTACCAAAATACGTCTGCCAAGCCAGCAAATCGTCTGGATGGATTAACTCGCCGTGAAATTTGCCAATTCTTTCTTCGGGATTGTAACCCAAAAGCCGCTGTAGAGATCCGCTGTGGTATCGAACTCGTCCGTCGGAGCCAATAATGCTAATTAGATCCGGAGAATTACGGAGCATACCTTGCAGTTTTGCTTCACTTTTAGTTAATGCTTGATTGTCCCTGCGATGCTGGCTGATTTGTTTTTCCAACTGCTCCCGTAGCTGTCTAATCTGCCCTACTTGCTGGGCTACAGTGCGTTCCAAGAGGCGATTATTTTTTTCAATTTCAACCAGCTTTGCCGCGTTATTTGTGGCGCTTTCAAACAAGCGGCTGCCTGCCATT
Source organism: Microcoleus sp. S36b_A4 (assembly GCF_036700645.1). Taxonomy (NCBI): domain Bacteria; kingdom Bacillati; phylum Cyanobacteriota; class Cyanophyceae; order Oscillatoriales; family Microcoleaceae; genus Microcoleus; species Microcoleus sp. S36b_A4. The sequence continues at coordinate 8,863 of NZ_JAUBPI010000016.1, forward strand.
TCCTGTAGAGAATTTGATAAATCTTCCAAAAGTTTTGTAAAAATTGCCTGTTGAGGGTGTGGCAATTCCCTAGCTTGTTCCTGCAATGTTTCTAAGTATTTGTAGACAGTTTCTAGCATTTTATTAAGGGGGGAATCTAATAGTTACCTGCGGGTGCAACCCCTAAAAAGCGGACACAAGTTTTTTCAACATAACCCATAACTAAGACTGGTGTCTGGCGATCGACCCATCGCGCTCTCAATAACCAGGCATTTTGGGACTTTATCTTCAAATCATAGCAACCGATAGAGAAAGTAAATTCTTGTTGCGCCCTAATTGCCAGCCCAGCAGCACCCCCAAGAAGCGCGATCGCCAGGAGTGCGGGTAACTCCCCTACCCAGTGAATGTGGGGCTTCTCGCGGTTAAGCTAAACTAGATGGGTGTCAAGAGAAAGAGGGATTTATGACAGAGCAAGCCAACGCTCGCGATTTGTTTCGCGCTGCTTACGAACACCGCTATACCTGGGATGCCAATTTTCCCGGTTATAGTGCCGATATTGAACTCAAACAGGGCGACGAAGTATATACGGGTCATGTTTCCATCAAACCCGACATGAGCGTGGAAGTCAGCGGCATTGAAGATGAGGAAGTGCAGCAAAGCGTCTACACCCAAATGCGCGATATTGTCACCCACCGCAAACGCTCGACATTTGAAAAATCTCACGGCAAAAATAGCTTCACCCTGGGCGAGAAAGACAGCACCGACGCTGTGGACATCTTGGTGCAAGGCGACTCAATGGGATCGAATTATAAAATCCGAGGTCTCTCAATTTGTCAAGTCAGCCGGGTGATGGGCCGCATGGCTTTCGTAATTGACACGCACAAAAGCTTAGAGACACCCGAAGGTTCTTTGGCCAGCCACTACGATGCCGTTTTCCGCAACCCTCAAACCGACGAAATCATCAAAGAACTCGAATTTGAAGATACCTTTGAGAAGATAGGCGACTATTATGTCATGACCAAGCAAGTAGTTCGAGCCAAAGAAAAAGGTCAACTGACAACAACCGAGTTCAACTACTCCAATGTCAAACTGCTAGAACCAGCAATAGTGTAGCGGCTTCAAAAACCCGATTTCTTAAATAAAACGGGTTTTTTTTAGTTAACGTATCAGAATCAACTTGATTTGGCGACAAGTAACGCTACGATCGAACAAGAGAGCTAATTGGGATCGAGCATCAGCGTGACAGAAACCGGGTTTCCTGCCGCGGGCTCACCTGAGTGCCTAAGTCTTTTATCAAAAAACCCGGTTTCTTAAATCCCGCGCGGGTTGAGAATGCTGCCCTTGAGTCAAATCGAACTTTCATCAACTGCAAGAAATCATCACAGAGGCGAAATATGACACTAGCACTAACCAGAGATAACGTCGAAACAGTTCTCGATGAAATGCGCCCCTACCTGATATCGGACGGTGGCAACGTCGAACTCGTAGAAATTGACGGCCCAGTGGTACACCTGAGACTGCAAGGAGCTTGTGGCTCTTGCCCGAGTTCCACAATGACTCTGAGGATGGGCATTGAACGTCGCCTGCGCGAGGCTATCCCAGAAATTGCCGAAGTCGAACAGGTAATGTAATTAGTCAGTTGGCAATTGGTAGTTGGCAGTTGACGGTTGACAGTTGACAGTTGACTTTGACTGTTACCAATTACCAGTTGACCGTTGACAGTTGGCAGTTGGATGTTAACAGTTGACTGTTACCAATTACCAGTTGACTGTTGACTGTTTCCAATTACCAAATTTAATTGCCAATTACCAATTACCAAATTTAATTACCAATTACCAAATTTAATTACCAATTACCAATTACCAATTACTAAATTCAATGTCTCATCCCCTTTATGTAGCCTTCATTTGGCACCAACACCAACCGCTCTACAAATCCAGAGTATCAGCTAGCCCAGGAGCAGCTCAGTACCGACTGCCTTGGGTGCGCTTGCACGGAGTCAAAGACTACTTGGATTTAGTGCTCCTCCTGGCAAAATATCCCAAGCTTCATCAAACCGTAAACTTGGTTCCCTCCTTGATTTTGCAGATAGAAGACTGCATCGCCGACAAAGCATTAGACCCTTACTTGACGGTGACATTAAAGTCAGCAGAAATTTTAACCCTCCCAGAAAAAGAGTTCATTTTAGAACACTTTTTTGACGCCAATTACCACACTCTTATTCAGCCGCACCCCCGCTACGCTCAACTCTACACTCAGCGGCAGGAAAAAGGCATTCAGTGGTGTTTGGGAAACTGGAAATTGCAGGATTTTAGCGACTTGCTGGCCTGGCATAATTTAGCTTGGATTGACCCGCTGTTTTGGGACGACCCGGAGATTGCAGCGTGGCTGAAACAAGGACAAAATTTTAGTTTGGTAGACAGAAAAAACATCTACTCAAAACAAAAAGAAATCCTCGCTCGCATCATTCCCCAGCACCGTAAAATGCAAGCTGAGGGACAGTTGGAAGTCTCCACAACCCCCTACACGCACCCGATTTTACCGCTGCTTGCCGACACTAATGGCGGCCGCATAGCTATTCCAAACATGACGCTGCCACAACACCGGTTTCAGTGGGCAGAAGATATTCCCCGACACCTGAGAAAAGCCTGGGAAATGTATCAAGACCGGTTTGATTGCCAACCGCGCGGTTTGTGGCCGTCGGAACAAGCAGTTAGCCCGGAAATTTTGCCCTACATTGCCAAACAAGGCTTTAAATGGATAGTCTCGGACGAAGCTGTATTGGGGTGGACAATTAAACACTTTTTCCACCGCGACGCGACAGGGAATGTCTACGAACCAGAATTCTTATATCGCCCTTACCGTTTAGAAACTCCTGACGGCGATTTAGCTATAGTATTTAGAGACCACAGATTGTCCGACTTGATCGGGTTTACTTACGGTTCGATGGAACCGGAAAAAGCAGCATCAGATTTAGTGGGACACTTAGAAGCGATCGGCAGAACTCTCAAACACCGACAACCCGACGGTCAAACCGCTTTAGAAAATCCCTGGTTAGTGACGATCGCCCTAGACGGCGAAAATTGCTGGGAATTCTATCCCCAAGACGGCAAACCCTTCTTAGAATCCCTCTATCAAACTCTCAGCGATAATCCCGATATCAAATTAGTCACCGTCTCAGAATTTCTCGACAAATTCCCAGCAACCGAAACAATTCCCGCAGCCCAACTGCACACCGGTTCCTGGGTGGACGGTTCCCTCACAACTTGGATCGGCGATCCCGCGAAAAATCGTGCTTGGGACATATTAGGGCCCGCCAGACAAATGCTGGCAAACCATCCAGAAGCCACAGAAGAAACCAACCCAGAAGCTTGGGAAGCGCTTTATGCGGCTGAAGGTTCCGACTGGTTCTGGTGGTTTGGCGAAGGCCACACGTCGAACCAAGATGCCATGTTCGACCAGCTATTCCGCGAACACGTAGCGACAATTTACGAAGCTCTCGGCGAGCCCGTACCCCCGGAAGTGCGGCGACAAGTAGAGGTGCACGAGGTTCAAGGCGACCACCTGCCGCTGAGCTTTATTCACCCGGTGATTGACGGTATCGGCAACGAACAGGATTGGGACAAAGCCGGTCGGATTGAAGTTGGGGGAGCAAGGGGTACGATGCACCGGAGTTCGGCAATTCAGCGGCTTTGGTACGGGGTTGACCACTTGAATTTTTACATTCGCGCCGACTTCAAGGTAGGCGTGCGGCCGGGAATTGATTGCCCGCAGCAATTAAATCTGTTCTGGTTTTATCCCGATCGCACGATGAACAACAGTCTGATCCCGCTGTCAGGTTTGCCTGACGAAGCACCGCTAAACTATAGATACCACCATCAGTTAGAGATTAATTTGCTGACGAAATCGATTTGGTTTCAGGAAGCAGAAGAGGGCGATCAGTGGCAGCCCCGCATTAGCCGCGCTCAAGTGGGAGTGGATAAATGTTTGGAGGTAGCAGTGCCCTGGGCGGATTTGCAGATTATGCCCGACTGGCAGGTGAGGCTAATTGCGGTTTTATCGGAAGGAAGTCGTTACTCTAGCTGTATGCCGGAAGATGCTTTGATTCCGATCGGAATGCCGTAAAAAGTCATTAGTCCTTAGTCATTAGTCATTAGGCTGTAGGGGCGGGTTGCACCAGCTTTCATAGAACTGCCAACCCAAATAAATATAAACCCGCCCCCTGAATTAGTCCTTAGTCCTTAGTCATTTTTTGAACCAACAAACAATTAAATAATTATCAAATTATATTAAATTGGGGCTTCAACTCTGGCTACTTAATGCCTTAATAACTTCGATCGCGTCCGGTCTATCTAAGGCTATAAAATTTGTTGTAGTGAAGGCTTCATTGCCTCCTAGAAAAGAGGACTTAGGTCCTGACTACCAAACATATAATGGTTAATTTACCGGACATCATATCATTAGTCATGGGGAAATTAACAAACTAATGAGCCGCATTTTACTCTGGGTCGATCGCCACCAACAACTTAATTTGCCGATCGCCCACCTCAACACCGAGCATGAGGTGATCGTACTCGATCGCGCTTTAGATCCCAACTCCGAATTTCCCATTCCCCAAATCGCTTTTGACTTGTGCATTCTTGACGAGGCAAATTTCGATCGCATCGGGCCGCTGGTAGAATCATTAAAAACAGCCGCCGAGCCGATATTTTTACCGTTCTTGCTGGTTAGTAAATCCCAAACGCCTGCTCTTGCTGAGCAGCTATTTTCGCAGCAGATCAAACAACTCGAACGCAGAATAGACGATGTGATAGTAAGTCCTGTCGAACCCACCCAACTGCACTTGCGGGTAGAGAATTTGTTGGCCCGAAGGCGACTGTCGGTAGAACTCCACAGACTTCAAGAAGTAATTAAAGAACGGAATTTTACAGAAAGTTTGTTAAAGGACTCGCTGCAAACGGCAAACGAAAACCTGCAACGGGAAATCGCCAAGCGGGCGGAGGTAGAAACTGCACTGCGAGAAAACTCCTATCTCGACTTGCTGATGAATGCCATGCCAGATATTGTCTGTTTCAAAGATGGCGAGGGCAGGTGGCAGGAGGCAAATCAAGCGATATTGGAAGTGTTCGAGCTAGAACAAATAGACTACCGTGGTCTTAAAGATTCTCAGCTAGGAGAACTCAGCATTTTTTACCGCGAGGCGCTACAGGCGTGCGAGGTGAGTGATCAAGAAGCGTGGGAAAAAGGTGAGCTTTCTAGGGGAGAAGAAGTGATTCTCCGCTCAAACGGTACTGTGAAAATCTACGACGTGATTAAAGTACCCGTATTTCACCCCGACGGCAGACGCAAAAGTATAGTGATTTTGGGTCGCGACATTACCGAACACAAGCAAACTAGAGACGAACTCGTGCGCTTGGCGTCGATTGTCGAGTCTTCCGACGACGGCATCGTCGGCAAAACCCTCGCCGGGACAATTCAGAGCTGGAACGCAGGAGCAGAGAAGATTTATGGCTACTGTGCTGCGGAAATCAAGGGGCAGTCGATCGAGATTTTAGCCATACCCGAACGCCCCAAGGAAATGCCCCAAATTTTGGAAAATATTAGGGCTGGAGCCACCATCGACCATTACGAAACCGTACACTTGCGGAAAGATGGTCAACAGATAGATGTGTCCCTGACGATTTCTCCGATTAAAGACGCGACTGGAGCGGTAACGGGGGTTTCGACAATCGCTCGCGACATCAGCGACAGCAAGCGAGTCGAAAAAGCCTTTGAACAACTCCGCCACCAAACAGAAATGATTTTGTTCTCCGCAGGAGAAGGAATTTGCGGGTTGAACAAACAGGGAAAAGTAACTTTTGTCAATCCTGCAGCGGTGAGAATGGCTGGGTGCGAATCGAAGCAATTGATCGATCGACCACTCTATGAAAGTTTACACCGTTCACAGCAAGAATGCTCAAGGGCGATCGAGCAACTCTCACCTGCAACAGACATCTATTCAGGCTCTGAACTTGTCCCACACTGCGCCGCACCGCAGGCGGACAAACGGCTGCCGCCGAGGGTAAGTTCTCAAAGGGTAAGTTCTCAAATTTTAGCCACATTGGAAGACGGAGAGGCGCGCCGCGTCACGGATGAGGTTTTTTGGCGGCGAGACGGCAGCAGTTTTCCGGTTGAGTACGTTGTCGCTCCGATGCGAGAAGAAGGCGAAATTATTGGAGCTGTGGTGACTTTTAAAGATATCACGGAGCGGCTTGCCGTCGAGCGCATGAAAGATGAATTCATCTCTGTTGTCAGCCACGAACTGCGGACGCCCATGACCTCGATTCACGGTGCCCTGGGCCTCCTCAACAGCGGCCTGCTTGACGCTTACCCCCAGAAAGCTAAGCGGATGCTGGAGATTGCTGTCACTAACACTGACCGTTTGGTGCGCTTGGTCAACGACATCCTAGATTTAGAGCGGATGGAGTCAAGTTACAGCACTGCTATCAAACAAACTTGCAATGTGGCTGAGCTGATGTTGCAGGCGGCTGACGAGATGCAGGGAATGGCTCAGCAGGCGGGAGTTACTCTGTCGGTGAAGCCTGTGGGGGCGCAATTGCAAGCTGTTCCCGATCGGCTCATTCAAGCATTGACAAATTTACTCAGTAATGCTATTAAATTTTCTCCCTCCGGCGCTACGGTTTGGCTGAGCGGGGAGTTAACCCACAATCGAGATTTGGCAGAAAAAGCAGCGCACAAGTCGGTATCGTCTGCATCTTTGTTGTCTCCTGAGCCTGCCGCGGCACCTCCGCATTTGCCAGTTCCCAGCTCGTGGTACATCGTGATTGCTGTGAAAGACCAAGGGCGGGGTATTCCGCCAGACAAGCTGGAGATGGTTTTTGAACGCTTTCAACAAGTTGATGCTTCTGATTCTCGCCAGAAGGGAGGTACTGGTTTGGGGCTGGCTATTTGTCGCAGTATCGTGCAGCAGCACGGGGGGCGGATGTGGGTGGAGAGCGTTGTGGGGGAGGGCAGCACTTTTTTCTTAAGTCTGCCACTTCTGACGGAGGGGCTGGCAACTGAAAGTTAATTTCTACGCAGGTGTACCCAAAGTTACTGATTTTGTGCAGATTGTTCGATCGAGTCATCGACAAACAATCTCAGCCTTTTCGGCAGTTTGGGGACTGGGGGCAAAAAGCACAATTTGAGGTCGAAAAGCGGCTGTTTTTGGGTGGGATATTTTACAGCAACCGCGCCAGACGGTTAGGATGTTCTTAGTTGAAATCCTGCAGCTCGATTGCAACTTCGGTCTTCCTTGTTCCTTCTTCCTTCAACATCTGCTATACAGTTTTGAAAATTTACTGTAAAGTCCGATCGGGTAAGATAATTTGCTTTACAAAATATTCGCATTTCGCATCTAATCTATGATCAGTTCTCATTCATAAAAAAATGTTAATTTTGACTGCCAAGCGCATCTTGGTTATTGACGATGCGGAAGATATTCGGGAAGTAGCTCAAGTCAGTCTTGAACTGGTGGGGGGCTGGGAAGTCCTGACAGCGAGTTCGGGCCGCGAGGGTGTTGCTAAGGCTCTTGCCGAACAGCCTGATGCTATTCTATTGGACGTGATGATGCCCGACCAAGACGGGCCTACTACTTTTATACAGTTACAAGCTAATAAGGCTACGCAGCACATTCCGGTAATTTTATTGACAGCTAAGGCTCTGGCTGGCGACAGGCGGATGTTCGCGGATTTGGGGGTGGTGAGTGTGATTGCTAAGCCTTTTGAACCGATGTTTTTGGCGGCTCAGGTCGCTGAAGCTTTGGGCTGGGAGCAAGAATAGATCGATCGCCCGCATTGAATTGTGCAGCTTTTCAAGCAGTAGTTTTGCAGGCAAAGAGAGTTAAAAAAACTTGGTTTCTTTGCTAGGGTTCCTTAGAGAAAATCCGGTTGATCGGACAGGATATATGTAGCGACTTAGGCGCCGTGCCTATCGTCCTGTCAGCTTCAGACTAAAAACCGCAGTCCCGAAGGCGTTTAGGCGTTTCAACCCTGCCGATATTTGAGGTGAAATTGACACAGATAGATGATGCCTAAGTCCCTATTTCTAGTGCGTTCATTTAACCGAATTCGGCCTCAGCCATGAGAACAGTATTCCTACTGATGTATCGGGAAAATATAAGCTAGCAGGATTATTTTACTTTTTGTAACAACTCACTCGTCTTCATAAGTTCTTCAGGTTTTAGTTTTATGTTTAAGCAGAACGTCAGGGATCGCTCCTGACTGTTGGCAGACACATTGGGAGAAGACGACTATGCCCTCAGCTTACATTTTGCTACTAATAGTTTCTCTGGCAGCAGTCTGGGTTTACTGGCAAACCTCTCAAGATATTTTTGTTCTTGTGGCTTGGGCCGGGTTGGGTTGTTTTATTTGGGGTTTCTCTTGGGCTCCTTGGAGCGTTCAGCTTTTGATTGTGGTGTTACTGTTGGGCCTCCAAAAGTGCTACTTGCGCGACGCTCAAAGCTGTGAGTGAAAGAGATTTTTTATTTTTGTGCCTGGAATTGAGATGTGCAGGCATTTGTGAATCTCTCTAATGATTTGGTTATCGCTCCATATCTTCAAAAAAGGTTTAAAATATCATGAATAGTTGCCCTTGTTGCTCCTCTAAATTGCTCCGCCACGCTCGCCACAATCGCGTTTATTGGTTCTGCTCGCACTGCTGGCAGGAAATGCCGGATCTGTCGGAGATGATTTTACTTAAGGGGGGGCGGACTAACAAACGCGACGGTTTGGTGAAACATCCGGCTTTGACTCCTAAATTGAGGATTTTGGATTCCGTAGGAATTGCTTAGTTTGCTGGAGTTAGTCTCGCGATAAATATTGAGACGGAAAAGATTTTTGATTGTGCCATTTGTTGGATTTTTTGATTAAAAATGCAAAAGCCCCCTCCGTGTGAAGTGAAGGGGACTTATTAGCGGGGGGCTTTTGCACTTGTGATGGGGTCGATCGCCTGAATTTCAGCTATTAGTATGCAGTTAAGCTGATTACATCAAACCGATTTGAGAGAGAATGCCTTGACCGGTGAGGAATTCGGTAGCTAAGCCGATAACGAAGCCCAACATTGCCAAACGGCCGTTCCAGGTTTCAGCAAACTCAGTGAAGCCAACTTTTGCGTTTTTGTTTTCCATGACCAGAAACCTCGTTTAATTTCAACCTTATGTAACTAAACTTAACACAGCAGTACAAAGTTTGCAAAATATTTTTACATTTACTGTTCAAATGCCGGAGATCAGCGGGATGATCCCGCAGGGAGATGGGCTCGCGGGCGATCGCATCGGAGGCGAGAAACCCGGTTTCTACGAGATTTTGCGACGAGCCACGAAAAATACAAGAAGAAACCGGGTTTCTGAGGTCAGGGCGCGTGGGTCGAAGGATGTCAGAAAAATAATTTTTAGTTAACATAAAATAGCAAAAATCTAGTGACACTCCGCCTGGGTTGCCCCGGAAGAGCAAACCCTAATTGTTTCGCACACAGCATAATTCCGGGGCACCATGCAATCTGAATCTATTAGATGCGAAGGTATTTCACAAAAATACTCATCACCTCACCACTTTTAGCAGTTGGTAGCAGGGGACTCCAGACACCAACCTCAGCGTACCCGCGCGCGTGGAGTAGGTAAATTGTACTCCTGACAGCTTGGGGAGAACCTATCAGCAGATGTTTGAGGGGTTCTTTCTCAGGATTTGCTGTGTCGGGAGTTAGCTGGGACGCGGGAAGTTGAATGGCGTCGCTGCTGGAATTGGATAAAAAACTCTGTGTCACAGTGATTAAAGGCTTTTGCTAGTTGAGTGCTACATCCAAAAAATACAACACCCAGCCCGCTTGACGCCACCAATTCAGTGTAAATATTCCCCTATTTTCTTAGATTTGTTTTTGATTCGTTCTAGTACCTCCTCCAAAAAATCTTCATTTTTGCCAGCAACCTCTATCATCTCTCGCAGCGTGTCAGCGTATGACAAGGTACGCTTGTGGTGGTCTGGCATTTTTTCAAAACTCGGCCCCCACCGCTTGACGGCATCAATATTAACGCCTAAAACCTTTACCAGAAGCAGGTTGCAACGCGCTTTGTAGCCTCTGGCTTTTTCTTCTTCTTGTGTGGCGTGGAACCACCGACGGCAAAAATCCCAAGCTTCCATTGACTCACTCAGCCAGCTAAACCATTTGTCGCGTCGCGACGTTCTGCAAGTTCGCAACATAGGGTAAAAATTACACTGTTTTAGGATTATGGTATCATCCCATTTGGTGTAAAATTTCCCCTAATAGACTATAGCTGAGAATTGAGACTTACCCACAAGTAGCCAGAAACCGGGTTTTTTTGCGAAAATACTTCGCTGCATCCCGCAGATTCGATAAAAAACCCGGTTTCTTTTGTCGGATCGCATAAGTCCCGTTCATAAAATCAAGCTCAAAAAATAAATCAGATTACCCATTGACATTTTAGAATTAATGTGCAAGCATCAAAGTAGTATAGCTGAGATAAACACCCTCATTCAAAAGCAAGGAGTGTTGGTTAAGTCGTCTCAGCGAGGATGATGGGTTTATTTCGGCTGGCACAACATTTGTTTAAATGTGTATATCAACGGGTTTTTAGAACCCCTAGCCGAAGTTTACACATCGTATCGCTGAGACGCTAACCAAACAACTACAAACTAAATTCATAGTTTCTTACTAGAGCCATTTGTTAAATGGGCGAGCTCATTTTTGAGCGAACCCAAAAACAATACTTCGTGCTAGATGGGTAATTTATTGATGCTGTCTGCTCACCCTTTTTTAGGAACGATTCAATGACAGACAATCATCGAACCACAGGCCAACAAAAAAGCCAGTCTCAGCCTTTAGTTTCCATTTATTGGGATCATCAGAACATCCCAGATAAAAAGCTAGCAAACAACTTCTTACTTTTGGGAAATTCATTGGGATATGTAGTCAACAGAAAAGCTTACGACTATTGGGAAAAAGACCACAAGGTTTATCAAGAAAAAAAAAGAACCTTAGTTAATCTTGGCTGGGAATGTGTTAATGTATATCAGACAATCAGAAATGCTGCTGACTTTAGTTTGTTGTTCGACTGTTCTGGTGAAGCAGCAATTAGTCCATATTCACATACATTTATCATTGGGTCTGGAGACGGCTATAACGAAATCTTGATTCCTAAGCTGCAAGACAAGGGTAAAAAGGTGATAATCGTGGCTCGACGAGATAGTGAAAATAAGAATCTGGAAAGGCTCGCCAATGAATTCTACTTTCTGGATGAATTACCGAAGTTGCTTGAAAGCTACAAACTAGCAGCCTAAATGTCCCTGAAATTTACCTCGCCGCAGATAGCAAAAATCTAGTTTATTTGATAAACTAGATTCTCCCAACCTACCGCTATTTGCGGCTCTTTCATGTCCACATAATAACACCAAAGTCCACAAACAATAACCCTTACAAAACTCCCATGCAATTAACTAACCCAACAAAAGAAATACAAATGACCATTCCCGAATTCAACAATGAAAAACTGCTGCGCCAAGCACTAACCCATCGTTCCTACGTCAACGAAAACCCCACATTCCGCGAAGAAGACAACGAACGCTTAGAATTTCTCGGCGATGCTTTGCTGACTTTTCTCAGCGGCGAATATCTCTATCAGCGTCATCCAGAAATGGGAGAAGACCAACTGACTCGCCGGCGTTCTGCATTAGTAGATGAAAAACAATTAGCCAGATTTGCTACTGAAATAGGTTTAGACTTAAAAATGCGGCTCGGAAAAGGAGCTTATCGAGAAGGTGGGATTACTAATCCAAATTTGCTCAGTAGCACTTTTGAAGCATTTATTGGCGCTTACTATCTCGACACGCAAGACATGGACAAAGTTCGCAGCTTTGTCCAACAAATGTTTGATTCTGTTCCCGAAAATGTAGTGGAAACTCGATCGACTGTAGACTCGAAAAATCGCTTCCAAGAATGGGTACAGGCCAATGGTGACACGACTCCCCCCAAATACGTGACTATCCAAGCAGGAGGCACACCCCACAAGCCGGAATTTCTCGCTAAAGTTTATGTTGCAGAGAAACTCTATGGAGAAGGTAAAGGCAAAAGCAAAAAAGATGCTGAGAAAAATGCGGCAGAAGATGCACTAGCAAAGCTGAAAAAACGCGGATTGATCTAAATTTGAAAACATCGGTAAAAACTACTAACTTTTTTGTGCGATACGGGCATTGGCGAAGTCCTCGAAGACGATCGCCCGAATTGATTGCCAGAGCACACAATGGGCTATAATCAGAACTTGTGCAAGTGTTACCGCCGTCGATCGAGGGTCGCAATGGCAGAAATTCGTTGACGAGTACCCCAGTGTCGATCCTAATTTTGGGAAATATCAGAGCAATTCATGTCTACTCAAAACCCGACTACCCTAACTGTTGAAGAAGCACAGCAAATCCTCAAAGATTTCACTTGTCTGGATATGCAATCTGTAGCATCGCCGTTGGAAAAAAAGGCACTCCGTCAAGCGATTTTGCTGGTAGCAAGTTTGTCGGATTATCAAATGTTGGGAGTGTGCGCTTCTTCGATGGATGAGGGGTTTTTAGCTTTAGAAGCTTATTTAAAAGCTTTGGGATATCAAGCTGTTTTAGAGCCCAATGCTGTCTCGACCTTTGCGGGTTCCGTTTATATTAAGTTCAATACTTTGAAGGGGTCGTATTATGTTGACGGCTATCCCGGAACTTACCGGGGCGTTTTGATTTCGTGTCAATCTGCCTCAGAAGATGGAGTTACTGGCACTTATGGTCATTTACCTCTCGATTTATTTGATTAATTGGTCATTAGTCAGTAGTCATTAGTCAGTAGTCAGTCGATCAACTAAATTGAATCAAAAACCGACTGAAAGCATCCAGGATACAAGCCCCCGAATTTATCCGTGGGGTCAATGCTTCAATCTAAAATCTAAAATCTAAAATCTAAAATCGATTGACTGACTGCGGACTAAGCTGTAGGGTGCGTCAGCCGATCGCCCTTCGATTCAGTCGAATCAAACACCGACTGACGCACCTTACTAAGATTAACCCTTACCAACGATCAATTCTGGCTCTTGTTCCGGTGCGATTCCTTCGGGTGGCAGTCCCAAAATATCGCTGTACAAGTTGACGTATTTCCGGGCCGAAATATCCCAGCTAAAATCTTCTCTCATGCCGCGCTGTTGCAGTTCTCTCCACTTATCTTTGTAGCGGAAACCTTCCCAAGTTCTGATCATGCAGGTGAACAAGTCCAGGGGTTCGTAGCGATCGAAACAGTAACCGGTACCGGTATTGTCGATCGGGTTGTTGTGGGAAACGGTATCGACTAAACCGCCGGTGCGACGAACCATTGGCACGCACCCGTAGCGGAGGGCGAGCATTTGACTGATGCCGCAGGGCTCGAAACGGCTGGGCATCAGGAAGCTGTCGCAGCCTGCGTAAACGCGCCGGGAGAGGGCCTCGTTGTAAAGTAGTTGGGTGGACATCCGACCGGGATAGCGGGCTGTCATTTGCCAGAGTTGGGTTTCGTAGTAGCGATCGCCCGTTCCGAGTACAATAAATTGAGCGTCGGTATAGGCCATGAACAGATCGAGCATTTGAATTATCAAATCCAATCCTTTCTGTTCTACCAGCCGCGTCACCATGCCGATCAAAAAGGCATTTTTATTTACTTCCAAACCGACTTCTTCTTGCAGCGCAATTTTATTAGCGGGGCGCTTTTCAATAGTATCAACACTAAATTGTTGATGGAGGTACTTGTCAGTTGCTGGGTTGTAAGATTCTGTATCAATTCCGTTCAAAATGCCCGATACTTTACCGCCGAGGTAAGACAGCAAACCTTCCAAAGTTTCCCCATAAGCTGGGGTTTTGATTTGCTCGGCGTAAGTCGGTGAAACTGTATTTACTCGATCGGCAAACTGTACTGCGGCAGCCATTGTATTGTGACCTTGCATATACCAAGGACACCAAGTCATCTGCTCCAAACGCCAGCGCCACGGCCCTTGATAAGCTAAATTGTGAATAGTAAAAACCGTGCTGATATCGGGGTCTTGGCTCATCCAAACAGGTATCATCCCCGTATGCCAGTCGTGACAGTGAATAATTTGAGGCTTCCAATGATTCCAGGCAAATTCAGCCGCAGCATTGGCAAAGAAAGTGAACCTCCAATCTTCATCTACACCGCCATAAACGCGGCGCGGCAAGAAAGATGGATGTTGTAATAAGTATAAAGGTACATCGGTTCCCGGCAAAACAGTTTCAAACACCGAGAAGCTTTGGAACATGGCAGACCCATCCCAAACAGGTTTTTTGGGAACGTCCATTTTGTCGGGGACGAAACCGTAGTAGGGCATGAAGATACGGACATCGTGGCCCATGCGCCGCAGAAATTTCGGCAAAGCGCCGACGACATCGCCCATACCGCCGACTTTGGCGAGGGGTGATGCTTCGGCGGATACAAATAAAATACGCATTATTTTTTTGTGTTCCTTGAGATTGTTAGTCTAGATTAAGTTTAAATGGCGAGTGGCACAATATTAACGCGCCTGCCAAAAACAAGTATAAATCTGAGTTGCTGTAGCGATCGCAGTTTACTCAAGAATGCGATCGCCCTTTTTCCATCCGCGTCGCTGTGCAGTGAAAAAAATAGTCCTCGCCCCGACTCCCCTCCCGCGACAATTTTCAGGTTCTAATCAAATTTATATGTCACTTTCTGAATGACGGTAAACATCAAAAATGGTATGCTGTTTGAGATTTTTTACGCATTAGTAAAACTGAACGCAAAGCCCTCAGTATGTAATTCAGTATGTAATTAAAAAAATAGCGATCGCCTTTTCCATCCCCTCTGAGAACAAGGGCGATCGCCCGAATCACATATTACGGATAACTCCCGACTAATTCTGAGAATTCTCCTCAAATGTCTCCTCAAATCCCGCTAGAAAATCATCCAAAGCTTCAGAGGCGATCGCCAAATTAATACTGTCGGCATCTTCCAATCCCCAGGTATTCACACCAACCACTTGACCAGCCATATTAATCAACGGGCCGCCAGAATTTCCCGGATTAATCGCCGCATCAGTTTGCAACACCTTCACCTCAGCAACATCATCTTCATCGTCGCCTTCCTCATATTCCTCTGGTTCGCGAATTGCACTCACAATACCTTGAGTTACAGTTGAAGCAAACTGCCCCAAAGGATTGCCGACGGCAATTACTCTATCTCCCACTTTCACATCAAAAGACAACTCTAGGGGAGGATATTCTTGGGGAGAGTCCACTTGTTCCCCTGTATTCGGGTCGAAGGTAAAATCGCTAATTAAGAGTAATGCTAAATCTTCTTCAGCATTACCAGTAAACACCACCTCGGCCAATCTCAATTTTCCGTCGTGAGTTTCGACTAAAACCTGTTCGATTTCATCTTCTTCATAGAAGTAATCTTGATCGGCAATATCTTCTACGACGTGATAGTTCGTAACAATTATGTCCGGCGATACAAAGAACCCACTTCCTGAAGAAATCTCTTCTTCTGTATCCCAATCCATGACGTAAATTGAAACTAAGGACGGCAAGACTTGCTCGACTACATCAGAAAAATTTCCTGCTTGAGTTTTGAACTCTTTCAATTGCTTCTGCAAAGCTTGTTGGTCTGCTTGCATTTTTCTATATAGTTGCTGAACCTTTTTCAATTCCAGCTTTAATTGAATTTCTCTAGCGCTCATATTGGGCCTTTACCTGAAATAAATTGCTGATTAATTTTGGATGTTTGATTGTAGATTGTGGATGGGGATGTTAAGAATTATAGGACTTACGAAAAAAAAACCGGTTTTTACCATAAATCTTGGGCTATACAGCGAGACTTACATCAGAAACCGGGTTGCTTAACACCCGTGCGGATCGTCCTAAATTAGTCAGATATTTTTGAAATCTATCGCACAAGTCCTACCTAAAATCCCATCAAAAATCTACAATCAGACTGCTACTCTACCTGTGAAAGCCAAAGCAAACCGCCTGTTATTTTTATTTTACAAAAGGCGATATATTGCGTCTCAAAGCATTTACAAACAGATGCGAATCGGTTTTATGAACCACGTTGAACTTCGACAAATATTTCCTCCAAAATTGCACTAGCACCCTGTTGGCGCAGTCGGTGAGCGAGGTCAATTCCCAGCATTTCAGCAGTCTCGGCGGCGCCGGAAACAGTATCTTTGACGAATCGCTGGCCGTCGAGACTCGATACCATTCCGGTTAAGGTTAATTGACCGTTTTCTATTTTGGTATTGACGCCGATCGGCACTTGACAGCCGCCTTCTAATTCCCGCAGAAATGCGCGTTCAGCATAACATCTTTGGGCGGTTTCCGAGTGTTCAAGAGCTTTAATCACTGCCATGATTTCGGTGTCTCCGGCGCGGCATTCGATGCCCAAAGCACCTTGTCCGACGGCGTGAAGGGAGATTTCAGCAGGGATAATTTGGTGGATGCGATCGCCCATTCCCAATCTTTCGAGGCCGGCAACTGCTAAAATAATCGCGTCGTAACCTCCCTCATCTAATTTAGCGAGTCTAGTATTGAGATTGCCGCGAATATCTTTAAATTCAAAATGAGGGAAATGGTGTCGCAGTTGAGCTAGCCGCCGCAGGGAAGAAGTGCCGATTACTGAACCTTCTGGGAGGGTGTCGAGTTGCTTGTCTTTGTGCTTGGAGTGAACTACCAGGGCGTCAGCGGGATTTTCCCGTTCGGTGACGCATCCTAAAATTAAACCTTCAGGCAAATTGGTAGGCAAATCTTTGAGGGAATGAACGGCAAAGTCCGTTTCATTGTTAATCATCCCCGTTTCTAATTCTTTGGTGAAAAGTCCTTTATCGCCAATTTTAGCGAGGGCGACATCAAGAATTATGTCCCCTTGGGTGGACATGGTGTGGACTTCAAAAGTGTGTTGCGGGAAGTGTTTCTGTAGCTGTTCTTGCACCCAGTGGGTTTGCACGAGAGCGAGTTGGCTTTTGCGGGAACCGATGCGAACGGTTCGGGAAGGGGCAGATGTGGTTGGGGACATAAGATCGATCGGAGGATAGCTTGAAATCAGCCAATATATTCACCTGATCTAGCGTACCGCAGGTGGGGACTTTAATTGCTGGTTGGGATAATTCGGGCGATCAAATAGAAATACCAGATTTTGACCGCCTGTTTGAAAAAAGGATGCAACGGTAGGCAAGCTCCAAACCTTTACATAATAAGCCCTTGCCAATCTAAAATCTAAAATCTAAAATCTAAAATCTAAAATGGTATGACCGCCAGTAGCAGTGAGCGTTGATGATGTTTCCCATCCAGCATTGGGCGTCGCTGGCATGGGGGCGATCGACATTCCGAAGCAAAGGCTGCCGATGATGTACTATTCACTGAGAGGTTGCACCATTGTCAATAAGCCTTTTAGGAACTGGCAAGATGCCCGTTCCACAAGAAAATCTACTCTTTGTGGAACAGGCATCTTGCCTGTTCTTGAGAATGGTGCAAGATGTACGATTTACCTAGGGTCGATCCGGATGAACCTGGTTGGCATGACGAGTTAGCTCAGCAGCAGCGAGAAAGAATTAGCTCAAAGGTTGCGGGATTGGCGGAGAGAAACGTAGTGGCGAGGGGAAAAGGGCGATCGAAGTTGCGATCGTACTTCTAAAGCCACCAAATAGCTTAGCATCAAAAGTGAATTTGTCAAATTACTAAAATCCTAAAACTATGAAAAGTGCTCTTGACGTAGCTCGTTACTTTTTATGTCGTGTCGATCGAGAAGCAGGCGATACCATTTCTCCTCTGAAACTGCAAAAGCTCGTGTATTATGCACAAGCTTGGAGTTTAGTCTTTAGAAGCCAGCCGCTATTTGAGCAAGATATTGAAGCTTGGGTTTCCGGCCCCATTGTCCGCGATGTTTGGGATGAGTACAAAGCTTACAAATATAGCGATATTCCAGCTCCAGATAATTTTGAAGAAGAATTTGATGAAGATGAAATCGAGGTTCTCGAAGAAGTTTGGAATGCTTATGGAGAATTAAGTGCTAAACATCTTGCAGAATTGACGCAATCAGAGACACCTTGGCTCAACGCCCGCAAGGGATTAGAACCTGCCGAAACCTCAACTAAAATCATCTCCCGCGAGGATATGAAATCCTGCTATGCACCTTTGGTGGAGGCGTAAGTGGGGAAAAAAAGTCAAATACCAAAGCCATCTCAAAAAAAGCAACAAAGTAGAATTCCAGAGCAAGCAACTCAGTTAAATCGACCAAGCAGTACAGATGATGAGCATCCTAGCTTCAGATTTACCTATGCAGATAAAAATCGTTGGCTTTTGTCTGACTGGACATCATCAGAAATCAATGACCTAATTGAAGGACTAAAGAAAATTGATAAATATACTTGGGGCCAAATCAAAGGTCACGGATCAAAAAAACGAGGTGAATCAGTGGGAACTGGTTATAAGTTGATTAACATTCATCCGACTTTGCCTGACAATATTCCTGAAGATGAGAGGTTATCCGAAATGCGAATTGATGAGAAAAAACGGATATTTGGGTTTCGCGTTCAGTCTGTTTACTACATCATTTGGTTTGACCGCGACCATTCAGTTTGTCCAGAATAAAGTTTATGAGGAGTGAAAAAGGTCGATTCCCTACCCTGCGGGAACGCACGCGCGTTCGGGATAGCTTGGCTCGCCCGTACCTTTTCCATTTATCACCCAAATTTAACGTTGGCCTGCTTGAAGTGCAGAATTTGCTATCTGGACAACTTCTTGCTGCCGTGCGTTTTTCCTTGTGACTCGGTACAGCACCCCCAGCCTTTGCCACTCAACAAAAGCAGTGCAGTAAGCACCGCAATTATTGAAATAAATCCCCCTAAATCCGCCCGCCAATCCAACGCTCCTGTAAGTATTCTGCGGCAATTGCGAAGGAGGCGAAAACGGTTCATTTCTTTTAGCTTCGATTGTGCCGAAATAACAGACTCCCGCGCGGCATCCTTTGCCTAAATACATTCCCACAATGTAACCGTGGGAACCTGCTTGCACATCAAAATCAAGTTGCTGAATGTCTGATAAAGGAAGTCTACTCGGAAGAAAAACAGGCACTCGCGTTTTGCCTTTGATTTGTCTGAAGATGTTACTCGCAGGAAAACGACTGTTAGCCTGTTTTGCGCCTGAATAATCGGGGATTGAGGGAAACTTTTGCACAAACTCTCTCCACTGCACAACTCTATTTTTAGCAATGTTGAGAGTGGGAATCGAGTATTTTTCTAGTGCAAAAGAAGGGCGACCGTTGTTCAGGTTGAAGTTGCGGCGAATCACTGTAATTTCGGGTTTTCCTAAGCCGTAAGCTGTGGCTATGGAACGGGCGAGATTGCAGGTAATTTTGAAGCGTCCCATCTCAATACTGCCATTTTCTGCTTGATAAGACCAATTGTAACCCTCAGAAGCACGATCGCGATCGCACAAAAAACGCGAAATCTCAAACATCTTGGCAATATGAACATCGTACAACCGCAACTTGCGGCTGCCAGCAGATGTTGCAGTGTTGCGATCGGGTACAATAAATTGTATCGGTTGCCAGCTATCTTCAGGGGAATAATTAAACCAGCGGATTTCTGTAATCGGGACTTGAGTCCTTGCTAACGCTGAGTTTGGTGTCAAAGGTGCGTGAAGCGAAGCTATCCCGTTCGCCGCAGGGGTTCCCGAAGGGTAGGGAATCGTAAAAGCAGTCACCACACCAGTAAAAATCGCCGCCAATAGCCATTTTCCCCTCATCCTCATTTCTCCCTAAGTAGGTAGGCGCAAAAAAATATAGCATCTTGTAAGGGGCGAGTGCGAGTTAAGATATATCATACAATAAACGTAAGGTGCGCCCTTACGCACCCTACATATAGAAGTTGTGCCTCTCCGACTGCCAAACTTAACGCTTCCCACCTTGAATAGCAGAATTTCCTATTAAAATTAAATCAGATTCTCGTCCGTTCTTAATGGCGACGGTATACATAAAACCCTGAGTTTTCCATTGAAGAGTTGCTGTGCAGTAAGCCCCGCAACCGTTATGATAAACTCCTTTCACTCCGCCCGCAAGTTTGACATTTTTTAACGTCTTAGTTACCCCTTCTAGTTTTGTAGTAAACTCCCCGCCTTTTTGACCTAGAATTGACCCAAAAGAGCAAACTGTCGTACCGCCGCAATCTGGTTTATGATCGATTGAAATAGCATAGCTGTTTGCTTGTGCTGTAGTTGGATAGTACATTTTTCCCGAAAGCGGAATCCTGCTGGGAATAAAAATAGGCACTTGCGTTTTGCCTTTTAACTTTTGCAAAATTTGATTTACCGGAACCGCAGTGCCTCCTTGAGCAATTTGTGTTGTTCCCGATTGTCGCTGCGACAATTGCGAAGAGCCAAAAACAACCGAGAGAGGTACTAAAGCAGTCAATACACCAGCAGAAGTAGCCAAAAGTAATAATTTCTTCTTCACGGTCTTTTTCCTTAATATTCCAAGAGTTTAGTTGGGCGGCAAACCGCATTCACCTATCTACAACCCTAATTCAAAATACCAAATTAACACTCGCTTTTCCGGGAAAAATGTTTTTTGACTATCTTGACAAGGTTGCCAGAATATGAAGTCATCTATAATATAGAGAAGGCGAGCAATTTAGGAGTCGATCGTGGAACTGCAAGAGTATTTGCGCCAGTACGGATTGGAAACTTTGTCCGAAACTTATCATATCAAAGTTACCCGCCACCGCCAATATCCCGATTTAGTCTGTCTGAAATACTCGCAGATAGAATCTCCCCTGGGCGAAAAAATAGTCCAGCAGTGCCGAGGCATTATTTTAGATTCATCTCAAAATTGGCAGATAGTTTCTTATCCCTACGACAAATTTTTTAATTACGGAGAAATTCACGCCACTGCAATTGATTGGACAAATGCCAAAGTTTACGAAAAACTAGACGGTTCTCTGACTGTACTGTATTTTTACAAGGGAGAATGGAGAGTGCAATCTAGCGGCACTCCCGACGCCGCCGGCGAAGTTAATGGTTTTGGGTTCAGCTTTGCCGAACTTTTTTGGAAAGTCTGGAAAGAATTGGGATATCAATTGCCACAAGAAACCGACCAGTGTTTTATCTTTGAGTTGATGACGCCTTACAATAGAATAGTTGTCCAGCAAACTAACAATCAAATCGTCTTACACGGCGTTCGTAACACTCAAACACTGCTAGAAACCGACCCCAGTCTTTGGGCAAATAAATACGGCTGGGAATTGGTAGCATCCTATCCTTTAACTAGCTGGAAAGAAGTTATTGAAGCGGCTCAACATTTAGATCCGATGGATTCGGAAGGGTATATTATCTGCGACGCTAACTTCAACAGAGTTAAAGTTAAGTCTCCGCAATATGTCGCGATTTCCCATCTCCGCGAAGGGTTTTCGACCCGCCGCCTGATAGAAATTGTTTTAACTAATGAAGGAGAAGAGTTTTTAGCTTATTTTCCTGAGTGGAGTGGGTTGTATCAACAAGTTAAGGACAAATATCAATCTTTGGTTGAAGAAATCGAGGAAGCTTACCGACAGCATGAACATATCGAAGTTCAGAAAGATTTTGCCTTAGCTGTGAAACATTTGCCGTATTCCGGGATTTTGTTTTCTTTGCGGGCCAGAAGAGTTGCGGGAGTGAAAGAAGCTCTCCGCGATGTTACTATTCATAAAATAGAGGATCTATTGGGTTTAGATTACATCCATCTAGGTTTGTAGAAGAAGGCACGACACGGATTTTGACACGGATAGACGGATTAATTATCGAGCGTGAGGCAGATGTTTAAGGAAGAGGGAAAAGGGAAGTTCGGCAACGGATTATGTAACGGATGTAACGGATGTCAGGAAGAGGTAAGTATTTAAACAATGCCCAATGCCCAATGCCCAATGCCCAATGCCCACTGCCCAATTACCAATTACCAATTACCACTTACCAATTGCCATGAAAAGAGTTATTGTACTTGTCGGTTTACCTGCTTCGGGAAAATCTCAATTTGCTAGGGAATTGCTGCTGTCTGAACCTGCCAAGTGGGTGCGTATCAATAAAGATTTGCTCAGAGAAATGGCTCACGCTTCTCATTGGTCGCCGGCAAATGAAAAGTTTATTGTGAAATTGAGAGATACGATTATTTTGATGGCTTTGGAAAGTGGCAAACACGTCATTGTTGATGATACTAATTTTGGTCATCACATCGAGCATATCAAGGAGTTGGTTAAAGGTAAAGCTGTTGTCGAAGTTAATGATTCTTTCCTGCAAGTTCCGGTTGAAGAATGTATTAAACGGGATTTGAAAAGGCTTAATTCGGTGGGCAAAGATGTGATCATGAAGATGTACAATAAGTATGTGCGGGTTCCGGTTGGGCCGCCGGAATATAACCCGGATTTGCCGGATGCAATTATTGTTGATATGGACGGTACGCTGGCACTTCTCAACGGCAGAAATCCTTTTGATGCTTCAACGTGCGATCGCGATTTGCCCAATCCGCCAGTTTTAGACACCGTTCGCAAGTGGCAGTCCAGCGCCCATATTATTGTAGTGTCGGGCCGAACAGATGATTGTCAGCCTCAAACTGAAAAATGGTTGCAGCAGTATGAGGTTAATTATGCCGCTCTTTATATGCGGAAAACCGGAGATATGAGGAAGGATGCGATTATGAAGGAAGAATTTTATCAGCAGCATATTGCAGGGAAATATAATGTTAAGTTTGTGTTGGACGATCGCCAGCAAGTTGTTGATATGTGGAGAAGCTTGGGATTGACGGTATTCCAAGTAGATGAAGGGGATTTTTGACCTAGGGTTTTTCTGACAATTGTCCCATGCCTAATGCTATAATTAAAGTAACATTGACAAAAATTTTGTTATGATATCCATTCCCCAACCACCCCAAAAAATGACCGTTGAGGAATATCTCGAATGGGAAGCTCAACAAGAGATTCGCCACGAATATGTCAACGGCGAAGTTTTTGCCATGACAGGCAGTACAATTCCTCATAACGATCTTGCACTCAACTTTTACAGAAACTTGTACCCGCATCTGCGTTCTCGAGGCTGTCGGATCAACGTGTCAGACGTGAAATTGCAAGTCAGTTTTCAAAGCCGTTACTACTACCCTGATGTGATAGTCAGTTGCGACCCTCAAGACATGAATTCCCGCACATTCATTCAGAATCCTAAAATCATTGTGGAAGTTCTTTCTCCCAGTACAAGTGCTAAAGATCGGGATGAAAAACTCACTTGTTACCTAAAAATTCCGACTTTGCAAGAGTATATCTTGATTGATTCACAAAAGATTTTTGTTGAGCGTTACTGTCGGGGCGAGGGCAGAATGTGGCTGTACTATTCTTACACTGCTGGAGAGATTGTAACTTTATCAAGTATTGGGTTTGATTTGCCGATCGCACTTTTGTATGAAGGGGTTGGATTTGAAACAGAAACAGAAACAGAAGCATAAAAACACACCTCAATTTTTCACCTTTTTTATGAACAGGCAAGATGCCTGTTCCACAGAGAGTGAATTTTATTTTGTGGTGGGCTTCGACGCCGCCCATAAACGCCGATAATGAACAGGCAAGATACCTGTTCCACAATTATTTATCTATCGCGTCCAAGCCAGCCAGCGATTAAACAAATTTTTCACCAACGGCGTCAAACGAGTGCGATTGTAAGCATCTCCTGCTTTCCGAATTGCATCAGCTTGTGTCGGATACGGGTGAATTGTGCTAGCAATCTTTCCCAAACCAATATTGTTAACCATTGCCAAAGTAATCTCGCTGATCATATCCCCAGCGTGTCGGGCTACAATAGTTGCACCTAATATTTTATCGCTGCCTTTTTTGACGTGAATTTTTACAAATCCTTCCTCTTCGCCGTCAATAATTGCCCGATCGACTTGACTGAAAGGAATTAAAAATGTATCGATATCAATGCCTTTTTCCTTAGCCTCGTGTTCCCCAATTCCGACGCGCGCAATTTCCGGGTTTGTGTAAGTACACCAAGGTATCGTCAAAGCGCTGAGTTTTTTGCGCCCTAAAAATAGAGTGTTTTGAATCACCATCCTCGCGGCAAAATCAGCAGCGTGAGTAAATTTATGTTTCATGCAAATATCACCTGCGGCATAAATGCGGGGATTAGTAGTTTGCAAGTTGTCGTTGACAAATACGCCAGTTTGTGTATCGTATTCGACGCCGATCCCCTCCAGATTCAGCCCTTCCACATTGGGCGATCGCCCTGTACTCACAATAATTTCATCTACTGTTACCGATGCTTCCTTACCCTGAGATTTATAATAAATTATTTTGCCTGCATTTGTTGGCTCAACGCGCTCTATTGTGGATTCTAGTATTAGTTGAATTTCTTCGCGTACAAAAGCCTGCTGCACGATTTTAGCAGCCTCCGCATCTTCCTTGTCTAAAATTTGAGCATTTTTGTGCAGCAATACGACTTCCGAACCCAGTCTGCGAAAGGCTTGAGCCAATTCGCAGCCGATCGGCCCTGCGCCAATTACTGCCAAACGCTGAGGTCTTTCCGTCAGGTTAAACACAGTTTCATTTGTCAGATATCCAGCTTCTTGTAAGCCGGGAATTTGTGGTTGTAGCGCCCTTGCACCTGTGGCAATTACTGCTTTTTTAAAGCGAAGAGTTTGACCTGCAACTTCTATGGTATTATTGCTAGTAAAACTACCCGAACCTAAAAAAACATCAACTCCTAATTTGTACTGGTAGCGTTCAACAGAATCAACATCGCTGATTCCCGCCCTGATGCGGCGCAGCCGTTCCATCACAGCGGCAAAATCCACTTCTACACTGTCAGAAACATTAACACCAAATTTATTGGCTTCCCAGATATCGCCAACAGTGCGAGACGATCGAATTAAAGCTTTTGACGGCACACAACCGACATTCAAACAGTCGCCGCCCATCAAATGTTTTTCAATCAAAGCAACTTTCGCGCCCAAACCCGCGGCACCGGCAGCAACAATTAATCCAGCGGGCCCCGCGCCAATTACTACTAAATTATAAGAACTAGCCGGCTGCGGATTTACCCAATCGGGGGGATGCAAATAGGAGACTAATTTTTGGTTGTGCTCGTCCATCGGGGGGACAGTTACGCGATCAACTTTTGACTGCGACATTGGCCAATTCTCCTAATTAAATACTTTTTTCCAAAGCTTTTCTGGCTATGCGAGTGATCAAGATAGTAACAGCGACAGTAGCAAGAAAACTGATAATATTAATCAACCATTTTACTGCGGAATCTTGAGGACTTGCATACACAGTTGCCGTGCCTATCGCAGCCACCTCTCCCACCAAAGAACCGGAGTAAACGTACATAATTGTACCCGGTATCATGCCAAAGGAACCTAATACGTAATCTTTCAAAGAAACTTGAGTGATTCCCAGAGCGTAATTCAATAAATTGAAAGGAAATAAAGGACAAAGACGAGTCAAAAAAACTATTTTTAATCCTTGTTGGGAAACTGCGCGATCGAGAGCTTTAAACTTGGGGTGAGATTCCATATATTTTACCACGCGATCGCGGCACAAATAGCGCCCGATCGCAAAAGCAAATACAGCACCTAAAATGGACGCCGCAAAAACGTAAACAGAACCCCACCACAAACCAAAAATCGCCCCCCCTCCCAGCGTCAGTAGCGAACCCGGTACAAACAGCACAGTAGCCAAGTTATAAGTAGCTACAAAAGCCACTGGCCCCCACCACCCTAAATCCTCGATCCGCATTAACAGAGTTCTCAAAACATCTTGAACGTAGGCAGATCTAGTTGCTACAATTAAGATAGCAAGCAAAAGTGCGATCGAAAAAAACAACAGTATGCGTTTAAATTTTACCCTAGCATAATCTTGGATTCGTGCTTTTGCCATGATTCACCCGCAAATATTGATCAGCATTATACTCCAAACTTAAATTATTACTGTCAACTACCATAAAAGCGATAGGTTATGACACCAAAAGCCCAACTCCCAATCCCCGAACATTTTGACCCCAAAAAAATAGGCGAAGTCTGGCGAGTCCCCTACCAAGAACGCGCCACCCAAGCGAAAGATTGGGCAAAGCAGCACAACATCCAACCAGCATCCAGCGACAAAAACCGCATTTGTTTGATGATAATCGATGCCCAAAATACCTTTTGTCTGCCCGAATTTGAATTATTTGTGGGCGGGCGTTCGGGTAGCGGTGCTATCGATGACAACCTGCGGCTGTGCGAATTTATTTACCGCAATTTAAACGCGATTACAACCATTGCGCCGACAATGGACACCCACACCGCCATGCAAATTTTTCATCCAATTTTTTGGATAAACGAAGCTGGCGAACACCCCCTACCCGCCGCAACTTCTATTACACTTGAAGATGTCCAAAAAGGCATTTGGAAAGTCAATCCAGCCGTCGCCGCTAGCATCAGCGGGGGCAATTTTTCAGCACTGGAAAAACAGGCTTGCCACTACGTCAAAAAACTCAGCGCCGATGGGAAATACCCCCTGACAATTTGGCCCTATCACTCGATGCTGGGTGGCATCGGACACGCGCTGGTTTCTGCGGTGGAAGAAGCAATATTTTTTCATACTATAGCCCGCAACAGCCAAGCACTTTTTGAAATCAAAGGGGGGAATCCACTGACAGAAAACTATTCGGTTTTGCGGCCGGAAGTTTTAGATGGATTCGACGGCAATCCGATTGCGGAAAAGAATGCTAAGTTTATTGATAAGTTGCTGGATTTTGATGCAGTAATTATTGCCGGACAAGCCAAAAGTCACTGCGTTGCTTGGACAATTGATGATTTGTTAACGGAAATTTTGGCGCGAGATCCGAATTTGGCAAAGAAGGTTTATTTGCTGGAAGATTGCACTTCGCCTGTAGTTATTTCAGGTGTGGTTGATTTTACGGAACAAGCAGATGCAGCTTATCAAAAATTTGCGGCGGCGGGAATGAATATTGTTCAATCTACTCAGTTAATTCTGGGGGATTAAAGACGTTTGTTTTCTGTTGGGGTTTTCAGTGCAAAAAAGTATATCTTATTCACCAGTGACGGTAATTTTTGTTAGCTGGGAAGTTTGCTGCGATCGCATTTAACGGATTACTTATGATATCATATCCGAAAAATCACTTACTGTAGAAGTGTAATCAAGGAGTTTCCTGATGGCTGCAAGCGAAATTTATAGTGTTGTTCCTTTTCGGGATGCGAGTGTGCGAGCAATTTCAAAACTCTCGGTAGCCATCGCCACGACTCTTCTGAGCACAGTTGTCACTGCAACCCAAGCCTACGCAGTTCCCGTAACCTACGATTTCACCATCACTGTTACCAAAGGCGGGTTAGCGGGCAATTCATTCGACGGTTCTTTCAGCTACGATGATGGCAAATTGAAGGGAACGGGAGTCGAAGAATTGGGAATTACTGAGGGATTAACTACCTGCCTAAATTACCTGGGACGCACTTATCGCGAAACCGATGATACCAGTTATCCTAACTTTCCCACACTCAGATTTGAGGATGGTAAGATTACACAACTAAACTTCTGGATTCAGCCGAATCAGCGAGTTAATTGGTGGAATTTACCTGGATGGGAAGTCAAGCTGTCTGAGCCTAAAATGAGCGACTCAACTGTTCCCAATTGTCAAAAACGGTGAGGCGTACTCAAGGTGCAATCGAGGGTAAAAATATACGAGAAATTAGATGCAACTGCCTACGCTTACGGTAATTTCAGGCAGCCATGCTACCAAGGTGCGATCGCCGATCATCTGCTGGGGCGATCGAATATTTGCGATATCGAGGAACGAATGACTCAAAGATTGTTTGAAAAAAACCGCATGATTCCTCTTCTCTGTCGGTCAATAGTTCCTCTGCAGTTGACGATTTTCAATAACTATTTCCCATCTAATCTGGGGACTTCTTGCAAAAAACTGCCGCTCAACATTAACTCAGTCATTCGGTCTAATTTGCCGCTGACCTTTAACTTTTTCTCTGTTTGAAAGCGCTCGATATCTGCTTGCAAATTACCAGAATTATATCCTAATTTACTCAAATAGTCAACAGCTTGTTTGTCACTTAACAAGATATCCGCCGAACGAAAAATCGGCACGTATTCTTCGCGCCAAATCTGGGTAAAAGTTGCCCTATCTAAATAGAAAATCCTGCCCCGCGCCGGGTCTCCAATGGCAGCTACACTGTCATTCATGCCCAGCAAAGCGACCGCGTGGGGTAGCTTCCGAGGGCCGTCAAATAGCCAAACTGCTAGCACTCCGGGGCGATTAATTTGCTGAATTTGCTCCCAAGTAGGCCTTAGTTCGATCGCATTTACGCCCAAAGCTCTTGCTGCTATAATTAACTGCGGCATGGAAGTTCCCAAGCGACTCGTCCGGGCAAAACGCGCTACACTCGATTCCGTCGCCTCGATTCCCCAACGCCTTAACACTGTTGCTAGGGCCGCGGGGGCGCAACTGCTGTTAGATGTTTGCCGAAATACACCGTTTGGCTGCAAATTATCTATTAAATCATCGTAAATTGGCGCCATGAAATAGTTTTCAGCGCCTGTAAATCCTCCCAATCCCAACAAGCAAATTAAAATTACTGCGATTACTTGGGGTCGCGCTGTCAACCAACTTATACTAAAGCCAATACCGCAGACTCCCATCAACATCACTCGTAGCAAAGTCCAAGTAACTTGCATCCCGTGAAAGCGCCACTCGATCGGCAAAACAGGCATTTGAGGCATATTTAGAGCCAGTAGCAGCAAGGCAATATAAAAAACCAAAAAAGCTAGGGCGATCGAATTTCGACCCTTAAACAAATCATTAGCCGTCACTCCCGATCGAACTAACACCCGCCCAAACCGCATTCCCCAAACAAACAGCACCGAACCCAGCACCAGCGTCACTACTATTTCCATGAACTCAAAATTTTGTTGCTTAACTAGGTTGTAACATTTATGCGATCGACTTGAACCCCAATCAATAGTAGGAGAGAGGAAGAGTGGGAGAGAGAATTTGACGATGTTTGGGTTTCGTTCTTCAATTTCCCGCTACAATCGAATAAACAAGATTTATCCAACCAAAATCGCAGCAGGTAGAACAACCGTTAATCCTAAAGGCTTGGCCTGCATCGCTTGCTCGACATTAAGTTTTGCCAGGTTTTTATTGATGAGTGTGAATCAATGGTTGACAATCAGATAATTCAGCTACCTAACCCCAAAGGAGAGATTGCTATGTTTGTCAACTTAAAGCTGAGAAACCAGATGTTACTCGGATATGCAGTTCCCATTGCTTTATTTGTAGGATTAGTAGCGCCAGTTTTCTCTAGCGCCAGTAAGATAGCCGAGTCATATAAACAAACAAAAAGCTCGCTTATTGCCATAGAAGGGACAGATTCTATGAGTTTTTACATGGCCAAGATGGTGGGAGATACTAGGGGCTATATTCTGATCAAGGATGGAGATTATTTAAATGCTTATCAGAAAAATTTACAAACATTTAAAGAAACAGCAGCATCTCTAGGCAAGACGATTGAAAATCCCAGACAAAAAGAGCGATTGCAAAAATTAATGGGCTTACAAAAACAATATGATGATTTTGCTGGACAAATGATTAATTTAGTCAAGCAAGGAAAGCAAAAAGAAGCGCTAGAAGTTTTTGCCACGAAAAAAGGGACATTAATCATCAATGAATTCAACGAATTAA
Source organism: Microcoleus sp. S36b_A4 (assembly GCF_036700645.1). Lineage (NCBI taxonomy): Bacteria > Bacillati > Cyanobacteriota > Cyanophyceae > Oscillatoriales > Microcoleaceae > Microcoleus > Microcoleus sp. S36b_A4. The sequence goes on from NZ_JAUBPI010000016.1 coordinate 38,610, forward strand.
ATCGCTCTTTTAATGAAAAAGAGCATGAAATTTTGGACGCTGCAACTTCCAAGGCAGAAGAAAATATCAGATTTTTAGTCGCTGCCGTTTTGGTTGGTGCCGTCTTAGGCATCACGATCGCCTTACTTGCTGCCTTTTTAATCTCTTCAGGTATTGCTAAAACAATTAGTGACGCAGTGAATGCGATCGCCAGTTCTTCCACAGAGATTGCGGCCACAGTGGAAGAACAGGAACGCACAGCCGCACACCAATCGAGCTCTGTAAATCAAACTACAATCACAATGGATGAGTTGGGCGCGGCTTCCCAACAATCAGCCCAACAAGCCCAAGCTGGTGCGGAATCTGCACGGCAAGCTTTAAAGAGCACTGAAAAGGGAACCCTAGCCGTGGAGCAAACCCTGGAATCGATGATAATATTGAAAGAAAATGTCGGGGCAATCGCAGCACAAATTCTGCAATTGAGCGAACAGACCCATCAGATTGGCAATATCTCTACTGATGTCACAGATTTAGCCAATCAAACAAATATGCTGGCACTGAATGCCTCAGTAGAAGCAGTCCGGGCCGGCGAAAACGCCAAAGGTTTTACTGTCATAGCCACAGAAATCCGCAAACTAGCAGACCAAAGTAAGAAATCAGCCGAGAAAATTAACCGCCTAGTCGATGATATCAAGAATGCGATAAATTCCACCGTAACTGTGACAAAGGAAGGTACTAGAACAGTAGAATTAGGAACAAAGATTAGTCAAGAAACGGCAGCAGCTTTCTCGGAAATAGCAAATGCTGTTAACAATCTGGTATTGAACAATCAACAAATTTCTCTAACTGCTCAACAACAAGCAGTGGCTATTCAACAAGTAGTGGAGGCGATGAACAGCCTCAACCTATCGGCACAAGAAACTGCTAGTGGTATTACTCAAACCAAAGTAGGCACTCAACAATTGAACGATGCAGCCCAAAATCTCAATTCAATTGTCTAAGTTAGTGGGTAGATGCTGGTTTTCTGTGGATGTCAAGTAATAATATTTATGGGAGCATCTCAATGAAAGCAGCCAAGGTAGAAATGGGAGTTGGGAGTTGGGAGTTGGGAGCCAGGAGCCAGGAGGAAAGAGTCAGAAGGAAGGAGCCAGAAGAAGTGTTTTTACAAATATGAGATGCTCCCATATTTATTATATTCCCCATTAAACCCGCCCCTAGAGTCGCTAGTGAAAAACCCTACTAAGATCGACGGATATATGCGTAAAGAAATAGGCTAATAACGCAAGTTGCTAGTTATTCCCCCTCATCCCCCATCCCGCAATTTTGCACCAGGGGATAAGGGCAGTAAGAGTAGGATTAAAGCTTCTCGCCCATCTATAAAATTTTTTCCTTTTCCCCTTGCTCTTTTAGGAGGGGCAGGCGGAGGTGGCAGAAGGCTTGGGAAGAGGGTGAATCAATGTATAGGACATAATTAGCAACTTATTTTAATAGGACTTACGCAAGGAATCATTTTTCACACTATCTATTTTGCCAAAGTAAATAACTAATCAAGGAGTAAAAAGGGCAATGTCGCAAAATATTATTCGGCTGAGTAAAGTAGTTCCGTTAGGCTTCGGCTCAATTTTTTTGTTAATGATTAGCATCGGATTGGCTACTAAATTGAGTATGGATAATTTAGCCGAAGCTATTGAGTTGCAAACGCACACCTATGTAGTCAAGACAAACTTGCAAGCTATAGAAAAAGGTTTATTGGATGCTGAAACAGGACAGCGGGGGTTTATCTTCGCTGGAAATGAGGAATTTTTAGAACCTTACAACAAGGGGAGAGTCGCCTTTTATAAAACAGTAAATGATACAAAAGAGTTAATAAAAGATAACCCGGAGCAAGTTAAAAGGTTGGAGCAAGTTGAAAATTTTGCTCAGCAAAAACTAGATGAATTAGCGGAAACTATATCCCTGAAAAGGGCTGGAAACGAACCCGAATTAAGAGCCTTGGTGATTTCAGGTAAAGGCAAGATATTTATGGATGAAATTAGGGATAAGCTGGCAGAAATGCTTAAGGTAGAAGATACTCTACTGGTTCAACGAACAAAAATAGCAAAACAGTCGGAGCAATTAGCGACGATTGTTTCTATAGGGGGTACGGTTATTGCTGTAGTATTGGGTTCATTTATTGTCTTGTTTATTTCAAATAAAATTATCCGACCAATCAATCAGGTAGCAAATACGATCGCCAGTTCTTCCACAGAGATTGCTGCTACAGTTGAACAGCAGGAACGTACAGCAGCACAGCAATCGAGATCGGTAAATCAAACTACAACCACAATGGATGAGTTGGGCGCTGCTTCCCAACAATCAGCCCAGCAAGCCCACGCTGGTGCGGAATCTGCACGGCAAGCTTTAAAGATCGCTGAAAAGGGAACCCTAGCAGTGGAGCAAACACTGGAATCGATGACAATCTTGAAAAAAAATGTCGGGGCGATAGCGTCACAAATTCTGAACTTGAGCGAACAAACCCATCAGATTGGCAATATCTCTACGGATGTCACAGATTTAGCCAATCAAACAAATATGCTGGCACTGAATGCCTCAGTAGAAGCAGTCCGGGCCGGCGAAAACGCCAAAGGTTTTACTGTCATAGCCACAGAAATCCGCAAACTAGCAGATAAAAGTAAGAAATCAGCCGAGAAAATTAACCGCCTAGTCGATGATATCAAGAATGCGATAAATTCCACCGTAACGGTGACAAAGGAAGGTACTAAAACAGTAGAAGAAGGAACCAAAATCAGTCAAGAAACGGCAGCAGCTTTCTCGGAAGTGGCAAATGCTGTTAACAATGTGGTATTAAACAATCAACAAATTTCTCTAACTGCTCAACAACAAGCAGTGGCCATTCAACAAGTAGTCGATGCGATGAACAGCCTCAACCTAGCGGCAAAAGAAACCGCTAGTGGTATTACTCAAACCAAAGTAGGCACTCAACAATTGAACGATGCAGCCCAAAATCTCAATTCAATTGTCTAAATGGCGCTCAGTCTTTTGGGGATAGCAGACGAGCAATTGATAGCATTGAGTCATGAATTGAGCTCCCTGCCCTCCCAGCTTGTCAAACAGTCGGCATCCAAGTCAAAGTGTTCGCAGGCGATCGCATCGCCAAAGCCAGGGCGATCGAATTTCTGCCCTTAAACAAATCCTAAACAGTAACGGACGATCGAACTAACACCCGCCCGAAGCGCATTCCCCAGACAAACAGCACCGAACCCAGCACCAGCGTCACAAGTATTTCCATAAGTTCAGAATATGGTCGCTTAACTAGGTTGTAACACGCTCTGCGATCGTCCGTGGGGCAGCGGAGGAGGAGGAGAGAGGGAGCATTTTTCTTTTGCCTCCTGCCTTCTTCCCTCTTTCTTCAACCACACCTAAAATTTGCAAAATGTCAAGGGATTTGATCGACTTTTCCCCACCTTAGCCACCAAGTCCCAAACAAGATTTAGCGCCGGAAAAAATCCCCCAAATCTCTTGTCACAAACGGCCACATCCGTTGTAATATAGATGTAAGTCACAGCCCGTTAAAGTAATCAACCAAAAATTAAGCCGCTCAATATATTCACGCTCCAAAAAGCGCTGAGTTGTATTGAGCGTGCCTATTAAGGAGCGATCGAAGCTCGTCAGACACCTCAAATATTCAGGAAGAATCATGCCATCAAGATCCGCCAACGATGTAGACGTAGCAGAGCAATATTGGCACTACCTAGAAATATCCAAGGTTGCAACAATCTTAGAAACCAACCTGGAAAGCGGTTTAGAACCGACAGAGGCCAACCATCGCCAACAGAAATTCGGGCCCAACGAACTAACGGTTAAAGCAGGGAAACCAGCCTGGTTAAAATTTATCCTGCAATTTAACCAACCGCTCCTGATCATCTTGCTGAGTGCAGGTTTAATCAAAGCAGTGATCGGAGAATGGCTCAACGCTAGCGTAATTTGGGGCGTAACAACCACCAACGCTACTATTAGTTTCATCCAAGAAGCTGGAGCTGAGAAAAAAATTGAAGCCCTAGCACAAGCTGTCACCACCGAAGCCACAGTAATTCGGGGCGGCAAAAAATTAAGAATTCCCTCCAAAGAACTCGTTGTCGGCGACTTAGTAACCCTGACTTCCGGCGACAAAGTACCGGCAGACTTGCGCTTAGTGAAAGTCCGCGACTTGCAAATCGACGAATCGGGACTCACCGGGGAATCAGTTGCTGTCGAAAAAGAATTAGGACAGTCTGGAGACATAGTTCTGCCAAAAGAAACGCCACTAGCAGAACGCGATAACATGGCCTATGCCGGCAGTTTTGTCACTTTTGGCCAAGCTAGCGGCATCGTAATTGCGATCGCCAATAAAACCGAAACCGGCAAAATCTCCCAACTATTAGATCGACACATCGACCTCACCACTCCCTTAACCCGCAAATTCAACCAATTCAGTCAAAACTGGCTGCTATTCGTGTTGGGAATGGCAACCTTGACGTTCGCCGTCAGATTGGGCAGACCTGTCCCAGAGGGGGTTTCAGCCTTTAAAGAAGCAGTCGAACCCGCAGTCGCCCTGATTGTCGGCGCAATTCCCGAAGGCTTACCCGCCGTCATCACCGTCACCCTAGCCGTAGGCGTTTCCCGGATGGCAAATCGCCACGCGATCGTCCGCAAATTGCCCGCAGTCGAAACCCTCGGCGGCGCTACAGTCATCTGTTCCGACAAAACCGGAACTTTGACGGAAAACCAAATGACGGTGCAAGAAATCTATTCTGGCGGCGCATCCTACTCGGTTACGGGTACGGGATACAGCCCCGAAGGTGAAATTCAACTCAACCAACTGCCAATTACTGTCAGCCAAGCTCCAACTTTGCAAGAATGTTTACAAGCTGGACTTCTTTGCAACGACTCTCAGTTGGAATTCAAAGACGATAATTGGATTGTCGTCGGAGATCCGACAGAAGGAGCGTTAATTGCTGCGGGCAAAAAAGCTGATTTGAGCCAGCAAATTTTGTCCAAGTCAATGCAGCGGCTGGATTCAATTCCCTTTGAATCTCAGTTTCAATACATGGCGACGCTGCACCGAACTCCCACTGGCAAAATTTTGTACGTCAAAGGTTCCGTAGAATCAATTCTCGGCCGCTGCGGTTCCAGTCTCGACACTCAAGGAAATCCGGTAGAAGCCGATCGGGAACAAATCCACCATCAAGTCGATGAAATGGCAAAGCAAGGCTTGCGCGTCTTGGCTTTAGCGAAAAAGCCAGTACCCGAAAGCCAAAATTCCGTCGATCACTCGGATTTGGAGTCAGGGCTGGTTTTCTTGGGACTGCAAGGCATGATTGACCCGCCGCGGGCAGAAGCGATCGCAGCCGTCCAAGCTTGTCAAACCGCCGGCATCCAAGTCAAAATGATTACCGGCGACCACATCGCTACAGCCAAGGCGATCGCCCGCCGCATGGGATTCCGCAAAACTAAACACCACAGAGAACTTGTAGCCTACACTGGCGCCGAGCTCGCCTCCATGAGCAAGCAGGAACTCGGCGAAGCCGTAGAAGCCGGCTCAGTTTTTGCCCGCGTCGCCCCCGAACAAAAACTCCGCCTGGTAGAAGCTTTGCAGCAAAAAGGCGAAATTGTGGCGATGACGGGAGACGGCGTTAACGACGCGCCGGCGCTGAAACAAGCGGATATCGGTATTGCGATGGGCAGCGGTACTGAGGTTTCTAAGGAAGCCGCCGACATGATTCTTACCGATGATAACTTTGCGTCGATCGAATCTGCTGTCGAAGAAGGGCGATCGGTTTACAAAAATCTGCTCAAAGCAATCAGCTTCATTCTCCCAGTCAACGGCGGAGAATCAATGACAATTTTGCTCAGCACCCTCCTAGGTCGAGAATTGCCGATTTTGTCGCTACAAATTCTCTGGCTGAATATGCTCAACTCGATCACCATGACAGTGCCTCTGGCTTTCGAGCCCAAGTCAGCGGGAGTCATGAAACAGCAGCCCCGACCGGTAAACGAACCTTTCCTGACTCAAAATCGGATCAAGCGGATCATCGCTATTTCTCTTTACAACTGGACTCTGATTTTCGGAATGTTTGAATGGGTACGCCAAGCTCCTTGGGGAACCTTGGAACTGGCCCGCACGATGGCGATTCAAGCTTTGGTAATGGGGAGAATTTTTTACCTGTTGAGTCTCAGCCAGTTGTTGCCTTCTTTGATTGCTAAATTTAGCGGTTCTAAGGAAGAAGTTAGTGGCGCCCCCGCCCTCGGTGTGGGAATTGTCCTGGCAATAATTTTGCAGATTATCTTTGCTAACTCTCCCTTTGTCAATCGCATATTTGAGACGGCTCCGATGAATCTGGATCAGTGGCTGATTTGCTTCGGTGTCGCTCTGCCCATGATCGGTGTTGCTCTCTCCGTCAACCGCTTTGATCCACCGAACTAATCGAACTTGTAGGTACTGCGACCGATTAGTAATTTCGGGTGCTTAGAAACCGGGTTTCTTCAAGAAACCCGGTTTCTCTGTTTTACAGAAATCGCAACTGAAAGCCCACGTCATATCATATCCGGTAAATTACTTACGATTAAGCGCCAATTTTAGTCCACCACTGAAAACCAGTTAACCCTTTGAAAATAGGCGAATCGTACAATGTTAATTTTTTCTGTATAAAAGACTACAATAGCTCTGAAGAAAAATAGACATATATTAACAAAGTAAATGTGCGGTAGCTGCGATGTTGGCAACTTATTGACAATAGAGTTGAAGGCTGCCCGATCGGCCTTCGTTACAACCTTTACCCAGCAAGTCTTAGTTTGAAGCAGTTTTGATAAGCCAACCAGCTCGCCCTTTCCAACGGTTCGTTATCGATAGCGTGATCCTAAAAGATTTACTTATCAATCAAATTTAATAATTGTTTTAGAATTTCTGCAATAGTACGGTAGAGTTAATTATCAAGCCAAGAAAATGTGCTGCTCGCTTTTTGGGAGATCGCACCGCTCGGCCGATCGTCGAGATATTGAGTTAATCAAAAGTGTAAAATCAGCAGGGATAGTTTAAAGACTTATGCTAGCTATAAATCTTTTGATCCCTCCTGCGAACCAGCGCCCAAAACAGTTCGCTAAATTCCATTAACGAACAGAAAAAAAGCGCATTGATAAACTTCAGTGATGTCGTTACAGAAGATTATGAATTGCAGCGAGGCTAGACTATGACAAAATTTTCAGAGCAATTTTCTCGGCGTAAATTTATCGTTACAGCAGGTGCATCTGCTGTCAGTTCAATACTGCTCAAAGGCTGTTTGGGAAATCCTCCAGAACCCGGTGCCACTGCTGGTGCTGACGGCGCGATACCCGCAGCTACCTCAGTAATGGCTGTTGCCAACGAGAAAAGAGTCGAAGGAATTGAAAGCACTAAAATCACATTGGGATACATCCCGATCGTCGAAGCAGCACCTTTAATCATTGCCCAAGAAAAAGGCTTTTTTGCCAAATACGGCATGACTGAGGTAACAGTTGCTAAGCAAGCCAACTGGGGTTCTGCCAGAGATAACCTAGAAATTGGATCGGCAGGCGGCGGCATTGACGGTGGCCAGTGGCAAATGCCGATGCCTTATCAAATTAGTAAAGGGTTGATTACCAAAAACAGCGTCCAAATCCCCATGTATGTTCTAGCCCAGTTGAACACTCAAGGAAATGGAATTGCGATCGCCGGAAAACACAAAGGCAAAGGCATCGGGCTCAAACTAGACCAAGCGGCCCAAGACTACATGAAAGGCCTCAAAAAAGCAGGCACGCCCTTCAAAGCAGCCTACACCTTCCCCAAAGCCAATCAAGACTTTTGGATTCGCTACTGGCTAGCAGCTAACGGCATCGATCCCGACACAGAAGCCGAGTTGCTAACAGTACCGTCAGCGCAAACCGTAGCCAACATGAAAACCGGCAGCATGGACGGTTTCAGTACCGGCGACCCCTGGCCCCTGCGGATCGTCACAGAGGACATCGGCTTCATGTCCGCCCTGACTGGCCAAATCTGGAAAGATCACCCAGAGGAATATCTCGCTATTCGTGGCGACTGGGTAGACAAACACCCCAAGGCCACAGAAGCCCTGCTAGCAGGACTGATCGAAGCGCAGCAGTGGTGCGACAAACCAGAAAATCGCCCAGAATTAGTAGCCATTACTTCTGGCAGAAACTACTTTGACGTAGCTCCGGCAGTTTTGACACCTCCCTACCAAGGCAAGTACCTCATGGGTGACGGCCAACCAGCGATCGACGATTTCAAGATGAGTCCGCTGTACTGGAAAGACGACCTCGGCAACGTTTCTTATCCCTACAAGAGTCACGATTTGTGGTTCTTAACCGAAAGCGTGCGCTGGGGTTTCTTGCCAACTAACACCTTGGCCGATTCTAAGACAATCATCGATAAAGTCAACCGAGAAGATTTGTGGAAAGCCGCAGCAAAATTAGCCGGAGTTGCTGATGCTGACATTCCGAAAAGTACGTCTCGGGGTGTTGAGAAGTTCTTTGACGGCACAGAATTCAACCCGGAAAATCCAGAAGCTTATCTCAAGAGTTTGGCAATTAAAAAAGTGTGATGGGGTCTTAGCTTCCCATAATTTACTCTCAAAGTTTAGTCTCGAAAATACACAGCACCAGACATAGGAGATTAGCAGCATGGCTGTAAGTACAAGTCGGAGAGGCGGCAATGCACAAGGAGCATTTGGCGAATTTTGGAAGAAGAATTCCCCAAATATCTTGCCGCCAATTTTAGGAGTTTTGGGCTTTCTGTTGGTTTGGCAATTCTTGTCAAGTACGGGACTGATCAAACTGCCGGGGCCGATCAGCATTTGGACTGACGAACGGACGCGGATTTTGTTGCTGTATCCTTTCATGAACTCCAAAACCTACGGAATTGGATTATTTTGGCAGACTTTGGCGAGTTTGGAACGGGTGGCAAAAGGCTACACTCTCGCGGCCGTTGTGGGAATTGGTACGGGTGTTTTGGTAGGTACAAATCCTTTTCTAAACCGCGCTTTAGATCCACTTTTTCAGTTTTTGCGGATGGTGGCGCCTTTGGCTTGGGTGCCCATTGCCCTGGCTGCACTGCAACAAAACGAACCTGCTGCTTTGTTCGTGATTTTTATCACTTCAGTTTGGCCGATTTTAATCAACACGGCTGAAGGTGTTCGCCAAATTCCCGACGATTACAACAACGTGGCGAAAGTGCTGCAACTTTCTCGTCAGGAATATTACATGAATATTTTGTTTCCGTCGGCGCTTCCTTATATCTTCACAGGATTGAGAATTGCGATCGGTTTGGCTTGGCTGGCGATTATTGCTGCGGAAATCGTGATGTCTGGGATTACGGGTATCGGCTTCTTTATTTGGAATGCTTACCAGCAAAACTACATCAGCGAAATTCTGTTAGCGGTGTTCTACATTGGGGCTGTTGGTTTATTGCTCGATCGCATGATGGCTTGGTTGCAGCAAAAGATTGCTCCTTCTCAAGGAAAGTAGCTAATTAGATATGTTGACTGTTCACAGTTGACTGTTCACAGTTGACTGTTGACGGTTCACGGTTACAGCAATTACGAACTCCCTGGCTGAGAAACCTTTTTTTTTAACTGTTGTTAATGGATTAAAAAAAGTTTTTTGGTTGATTTAAGAAACAGGTTGCTGTCTCCAGTCATATATTAACTATTAGCTGTTATATATCAACAGCGAACAGTCAACAGTCAACAGTCAACAGTCAAATAACAAACTTACAAAAAAGGCAAGAAAATCATGTCTGTTTTGATTGCAGTAGAACAAGTCGGAAAAGTATTTAATTTAACAGACGGCGGCACATACATAGCCCTCAAAGGCATCGACTTAGAAATTAAAAAAGGAGAATTTATCTCCTTAATCGGACACTCCGGCTGCGGTAAATCTACGCTACTAAATATGGTGGCAGGTTTGGATCTACCCACAGAAGGATTGGTGACGATCGACGGACAAAGAATCACCCAGCCAGGCCCCGATCGCATGGTAGTATTCCAAAACTATTCGCTGCTACCTTGGCGGACGGTCAGAGAAAATATTACCCTAGCCGTAGACTCGGTAATGAGCGGCTTACCCAAAGCCGAACGCCTCGAAATCATTCAAAAACACATCGATATGGTGGGCTTGACGCCCCACGCCGAGAAGCAACCCGCACTGCTATCAGGCGGACAAAAACAGCGGGTGGCGATCGCCCGTGCTCTGGCCCTGCGCCCCAAACTGTTACTCTTAGACGAACCCTTCGGCGCTTTGGATGCTTTGACTCGCGGCAACTTGCAAGAAAAGTTGATGGAAATTTGCCAAGAGTACGAAATTAGTGCTCTGATGGTGACTCACGACGTGGATGAGGCGGTGTTGCTGAGCGATCGCATCGTCATGCTCACCAACGGCCCAGAATCGAAGATTGGCGGCATTCTCGAAGTAGACATCCCCCGCCCCCGCAAACGGATGGAAGTAGTCTCACACCCCAGCTACTACGCTCTACGTAGCGAAATGATTTACTTCCTCAACCAGCAGAAGCGCGTCAAAAAACTGCGGGCGCGGAAAGTACCCGCGATCGCCCGCCACGGCCTAGAAAAAGTCAACCTCGAACTCGGCTTTATTCCTCTGGCAGCCTGTGCTCCCCTCGCTGTCGCTAAAGAAAAAGGCTTTTTTGCCAAGCACGGTCTCGATGAAGTCCACCTCGTGCGGGAAACAAGCTGGCGCGGCATCGTAGACGGCATTGCCGCAGGTTACTTAGACGCAGCCCAAATGCCCTCTGGGATGGCGATGTGGTTGAGCTTGGGGGGCCACCAAGAGCAGCCGATTCCGACGGTTACAGCCCTCACCATGAGCCGCAATGGTAACGGAATTACCCTCGCGAGGCGCTTTTACGACCAAGGGATCTACACTCTGGCAGACTTTAAAAAAATGCTCCAGAGAACGCCCGCGCAAACCCACCGTATGGGCATCGTTCACCCTTCTTCGATGCACAACCTGTTGCTGCGTTACTGGCTGGCTTCCGGTGGCATTGACCCGGATCGCGATGTGTTGCTGAAAAATATCCCACCAGCTCAAATGATCGTTGACTTGCAGGGCGGCACTATTGACGGTTTCTGCGTCGGCGAACCTTGGAACTTGCGGGCATCGATGGAAGGAGTCGGCTTTACAGTGGCTACAGATTTGGAACTGTGGCCCGGACACCCCGGCAAAATTCTCGGAGTTCGGGAAGACTGGGCAAATGCTTATCCCAACACTCACATTGCTCTAGTCAAAGCTTTGCTGGAAGCTTGTCACTACTGCGCCGATCCAAATCACGCCGCCGAGGTTTCGGAAATTGTCGCGGGAAGGGAGTACGTCGCTACTGATAAGAGTTACATCCAACTAGGCGACCCGAGATCTGTTGCTTGCAACCTCGATACTCCGATGCGGGAATACGCCCACCACTTGTTTTCTGGAGATGGGGTGAATCGCCCAAGCCGCACCGAACAACTCTGGCACATGGTGCAGATGGCGCGCTGGGGCGATACTGTGTTCCCGCGCAACTGGGTGGAAATTCTGGAGCGGGTGGTGCGAGTCGGTGCGTTCAGCACGGCTGCGCGAGAGCTGGGGATGGCTGATATTACTTATACTCGCGGTTCTCTCAGCTTGTTTGACGGCTCGGTGTTTAATGCTGACGATCCGATCGGCTATCTCAACAATCTGGCGATTAAACGCGATTTCACGATGGCGGAAGTTGTACTCGATTCCGGCCGCCGAGCTGCTTAGAGCGGTTTTTAGTTAGATAAAAACAGGGTAATTGCTAATTGTTAGTTGTTAGTTTTTAAGTGCTAATTGCTAGTGAGCAATTCCCTCTTCATGACCTCCGTTATATCCGTTACATCCGTTACATTCGTTACATAATCCGTTGCCGAACTTTCCTCGCAAATCACCCAATCACAATTTCCTAAACCCATGCTCAACACCACTAAAAACCAGACGAACACCAAAACTCAAATCCAGCCGGGAAAAGGCCGCCGCCAACCTTTTTTGGTGATGGACAATGTTTATAAAGTATACCCAAACGGTTACAGGGCTTTAGAAAACGTCAATCTGAATGTAGCTGAGGGAGAGTTTATTACTCTGATTGGACACTCGGGCTGTGGCAAATCAACACTGTTAAATATGGTGTCGGGTTTTAGCCATCCCAGCCAGGGCACCGTGTCGATTAACGGAGAGCGGATTACGAAGCCGGGCCCCGATCGCATGGTGGTGTTCCAGGGTTATGCTTTACTACCTTGGCGCACGGTGTTTGAAAATGTTTATCTGGCGGTTAATGCTGTATTTCCTGAGAAGTCGAAGGTGGAAAAAAATGCGATCGTCAAAGAGCATTTGGCGATGGTGGGATTGACAGAAGCTGCTGAGAAAAGACCGCCACAAATTTCGGGGGGGATGAAGCAGCGGGTTTCGATTGCCCGCGCTTTGGCAATTCGCCCAAAAGTGCTAATTTTAGACGAACCTTTTGGTGCTCTGGACGCAATTACTAAGGAGGAATTGCAAGAAGAGTTGCTGAAAATCTGGAACGATCACCGCTGTACGGTGTTGATGATTACTCACGATATTGATGAAGCGCTGTTTTTGGCCGATCGACTGGTGATGATGACTAACGGCCCGTCGGCGACAATTGGCGAAGTTTTGGAGATTCCTTTTCCGCGTCCGCGCGATCGGGTTCAAATGATGGAAGATCCGGAATACTACAATTTGCGGAACTACGCCCTAGATTTCCTGTTCCGTCGTTTTGCACACGATCACGATGCCTAATCGGTTGGCAAATCAAAGTTAAAGAGGAGAATTAGGAGACTTCTCGAAAAATTTGAATTCTTTTGCGGAGTAGGGGTTAGGCATCCTGCCGCCCCAAGACGAGCTTTTTTTGCAGAAGTCTATTGAAAAGTTTAAGCCCCAGTGTTCCCCGATGTCCGGGGCACATCGCTGCGGGCGCAATTTTCCCGATCCGGTTGGGTAAACTGAAGCTTAATGGTGGACGAGAAGTTTTTTCGGACGTTCGGATCTTTTTCCGATATTTTACGTCTACCAGCGAAGAGACCCGATTGCCTAGCTGTCGGTAAGCTGGCATGAACTGAGCCCACCTTCGATTCGAGGGTGGGCTTCTTCTTCATGTTATTAAAAGTTTTTGGGCGATCGGTGGTTGGTGCATTCCACCCTGGGAACTGGCACACTGCAGGAACGTTTATGGGTGTTTCATGGGTTAAGGCTGTTGTCAATATAAAGGTTTTCAGTTGAGTGAACTACAGATGCTCGGCTAGGGAAACGGCTGAGCCTAAGTCCGGCGCGGTGTTCTGTGACTTTTAACAATTGGTATAAGAGTGATGATTGTAGCAAGACTTTTTTAAATTTGTATTACTCAGGTTTGTACGGAAAACTCCTCTGGGTCAATATCCCAATTTACCCAGCGAATTGCTTCTTGAGCCGAGCGCATATCAGGTGGCACTCGCAAAGCGTGAATGAATCCCGTGCTCGGACAGGTCATTTTTAATAAATAAATATCTTCTTTTTTCGGAGCATCTCGATCCCCCTCGAAATCATCAGAATCGAAGCCGTCAATATCAGTATTAATTCTGAGCAGCGTGTATTCTTGCCAGCAATCTAACTCTGTTGCTTCCAGTTCTTCGCAAATTCTAGCATAACCAATTCCCTGAATTAATACTCGTCTTAATTCAGCATTGTCTTCTTCTAAAAACCATTGCGATCGCCAGTTGGCGGGGTGAATTTTCCCGTATTTTTCAGGTAATGTTACGCCGTGATAGGAATAGAGTTTGTAACCATCGGGGAATTCCAGTGCGCTTTCGGCATCTGCATGAAGGCGGTACTTGCTGTCAAGCCGAAACTGGCAAGGGCGCGAACACACATAACAGACATTCTCAAACGCAAAAATCCAGCCGCATTCTGCTAAAAGCTGCTTGACTGCTTCAAAAAATTTCTGTGCCTCTGGTTTGAGAACAATGCCCAAGCCAGAAACATAGAAATCTAGAAGAGTTAGAGCCTGAACTAAGTCTTGCGTAGTAACTTTAGAGCTTGAGTATTTCCAATAGTCATAAAATTCTTTATACAATTGTTGTTCTAGCTGTCCCCATCTATTGGTAAAAATATTGAACCTCGAAACTTCACTCAACAATTCATTTATTAAGGAAAAGGGGCACACCGCATCTTTTACCTGTTTGTCAAGTCGCTCGTTAAACTCAGTTTTATTTGACGTTTGCAGCATTTGTATTTGTGCTAGCCCTTCGTTAGGGCTACTGCAAAAAGTTATTTCTGGAGCTTCTAAACCGAGGAGATCGTAGGCAGCTTTAACGGCGGCTGTGGCTTTGGGAGCATCGATGGGTTTGGTAGAGTTGGCGAGAGATTCCCACGAATGACGACACTCTTCAATGAGAGCCTTCTGTTCTGGTGTAAAGTTTACCCATAGCACAGTCAAATTAGTCAGAGATTGCAGGGGCGTGATATCTGATATTTGATTGTGCCTCAGATCCAGAGAAGTCAAATTAGTCAGAGATTGCAGTGCTGTGATGTCTGATATTTGAGTATCGAACAGAGTCAGATGAGTCAAATTAGTCAGAGATTGCAGTGCTGTGATGTCTGATATTTGATTGTCGAACAGAGTCAGATGAGTCAAATTAGTTAGAGATTGCAGTGCTGTGATGTCTGATATTTGATTGTTGTAGTACAAATTCAGCTCTGTCAAATTAGTCAGAAATTGCAAGGGTGTAATCTCTAATATTTGATTGTTGAATAACAAAGTCAGCTCTGTCAAATTAGTCAGAGATTGCAGAGGTGTGATGTCTGATATTCGTTCGCAGCCCACAGTCAACTCTGTCAAATTAGTCAGAGATTGCAGTGGCGTCAGGTCTGATATTCGATCGCAGCCCACAGTCAGCTCTGTCAAATTAGTCAGAGATTGCAGAGGTGTGATGTCTGATATTTGATTGTCGTGCAGAGTCAGATGAGTCAAATTAGTCAGAGATTGCAGAGGTGTGATGTCTGTTCGATCGCAGTACAGATTCAGAGAAGTCAAATTAGTCAGAGATTGCAGGGGTGAGATGTCTGATATTTGATTGTGGCTCAGATCCAGCTCATTGCTACTTGACAGTATCTGGTTCGCTTCATAAATGTCAGAAGTGCCAGCTTTTTTTAACAGCATCTCAACTGTATGCCTTGCCTCTCTTGTCAGACGATTTTTGTGCTTGCACCAGTCCGCAAAGCTACTGAGATTAATTGGTTGGTTTGCTTGTTGTTCTGGCATAGTCAATTTTGATTCAAGTTTGGTAAAATGTCAGTTTTTCATGTTTGTACGCTAAACTCCTCTGGATCGATTTCCCAATTTACCCAGCGAATTGCCTCTTGAGCTGATTCTAGATCAGGCGACACTCGCAAAGCGTGAATAAATCCCGTGCTCGGACAAGTCATTTTTAACAAATAAACAGGCTTTGGATTACCCGCGTTATCAAAATCATCGTCAAACTCGATGCTTAAGAGAGTGTATTCCTGCCAACTATCTAATTCTTTCACCGCTAATTCTTGACAAATGCGATCGTAAGTAATTCCCTGAATTAACGCGCGCCGAACTTCTACATTCTGTTCCTTCAACACCCACTTAGACTGCCACTGGTGCGGGTGCAGCCTACCGTACCATTCGGGCAAAATCACGCCGTGATAGGCGTAAATCGAAACACCGTCGGCAAATTGTACCGCTGGTGTTCCTTCGGCGTGCAAGCGGTAGTTGCTATCTGCAGAAAGTGCGATCGGCTTTTCGCAGACAATACAAACTTTGTCATAGGGATAAATCCAGCCGCAATCCCGGACAATCGATTGAAAAACAATCCAATTTCTGGCGTAGGAATGAGGTAAATTTAGAACGGAAATGCAGAAATCCAACAAACTCCCATAAGCACCCCACAATTCTGGTTGAATGCAATTACTGAGGTGTTTTCCTAATGTTGGCCGGATTTCTCCACTCCGCTCATCGATCACCTGTTGCGGTGGCAATTGGCTTGATATTTCGCCAGCTAAATAATTTTGCTCCGGCTCCCACAATTGCGTTTTCAGTTGAGTATAAAGTCGTTGTTCCAGTTGAGTTGGCAGTTGGTTTTGCAGTTCGGTTTCTAGTTGGCTTCCCAAATAACCCTGCAGTTGTTTTTCTAGCGGGCTGCGAAGTTTTGTCTCGAATTGGCTCCGCAGTTGGCTCCTGGGATTGTCAAATCGACTGACGATTAGATCCGCAGCTTCGTAGGGGCGATCGACAAAAATGATTTCCGGTGCTTTGAGGCCGATCGCACTGTAAGCCGATTTAACTGTTTCCGCAGCTTGCGATCGATTTATCGGGCCAGTGGAAAGCGATCTCGCTCTCCACTTTTCCCGATAAACTGGAATCAAAGCTGCTTGTTCTGGCGTTAGTTTTTTAACCTTAGTCTGCGACATACCTCCAACCTTGTGGCTCATATTCCCGCTGAATTCGCACCATCCAATTACCTTCGGGAATTGCGATCGCATGGTGTTCTTCGTGACTCAATAAAGCTGTCGGTGAAAGCACCCGCAAGTACAGAGTGCCGTCTTTTTCGTAAAGTTCAGCTTGCCCCTCAATAATCTGGTGAGAATGTCCGGTGACTTCACCTTCGGCGAGAGTGAGGTGAGGTTTTTTTTCCCCTTCGATTTTCGGTACGGGGGTGAGAATCACGTCGCCTTGTCGGATGGGTTGCATAGGTTTTTTCTAAATTTTGTTTACTGGTGTCGATCGATCGAGCTTTTCTATCGTAACTCAATACTACATTGGTAATACACGGGAGTCAAGATCCACAAACCACATTCCATAACTCTTTGCTGCAGTGACAGGCGTTATCTTGGATCGTGAAAGCCGCCTGGGTGAGGGCGGGTTTATAGATATTGTCGATGTGAATGAAAGATTGTTCGTGAAACCCGCCACTACAAATATTGTGGTTAATTTATGGAATCACTTATTACTTGACATATTTGGCATTGCAACCTATTAACCTCGTCTGTGTTGACGACAGAAGCAAAAAGTTGTTCGTATTGGCTGGATATGACGAGGAAATTGAGATTGAAATTGCTCCAAATGGGGAGGTAGTTTAATGAGCCAAGTAGATTATACTGCAATGTCAGATGGAGAATTGAAGCGTTAGTTTCTTAAAAATTGCGGGAATAAAGCTGCACTACAAGCCTACTTAGACAGGCAGAAAAAGCGCTATAATTCAATCATAAAAAAAGTGGAAATTCGGTCGATACTAAGATTGAGGCAGCCATTCGCCAGCAAATGCAAGAATATAAAGGTTAGTCTTCAGTCCGCGCACTTGGACGAAAGTTGGTGTAGGATAGGTTTCAACTACCGACTCTTATCAACTAGGTTTCTAACTTGCCCTAAATTTCAAGTGGGCATCCAAAAATCCTCATAATCGATATCCTAATTCACCCAGCGAATCGCTCCCCTTGCAGATTGCATCTCAGGCGGAGCCAGCAAAGCATGAATGAATCCGGTACTCTGGCAAGTCATTTTTAACAAGTAGATTGCCTCTTTTTCAGGAACATCATCATCAGGATCGAAATTAGCAGGATCGAAGCCATCAATATCAGCATCAATTCTTAGCAGGGTGTATTCTTGCCAGCAATCTAATTCTGTGGCTTGCAATTCTTGGCAAATTCTGGCTTAACCAATTCCCTGAATTAACACTCGCCTTAATTCGGCATTTTCTTCTTCTAAAATCCAGGTAGATTCCCACTGATTGGGGTGAATTTGTCCGTATTTTTCGGGCAAGGTGACGCCGTGGTAGGAGTAGAGTTTGTAGCCGTCGCTAAATTCGATCGCGCTTTCTCCTTCTGCGTGTGGCCGATGTTCGCTGTCGAGAGAGAGTTTTAAAGGACGATCGCACACATAGCAAACCTTGTCAAACGCAAAAATCCAGCCACATTCAACTAAAAGCTGCTTCAAGCATTCAAAAGCTTTTTGTGCATCTGGGTTGAGAACAATTCTAAGTACAGAGACACAGAAGTCAGCCACACAGATTTTATCCCACAGGTATTCCCGATTAACGATCGACGTTGAGTTGTCTCTACAATAGTCCCAAAAATCCCGTTGCAATTCTTGTGTGACCTGCCGCTCCCATTCTATTAATTGTGGCAAATACGAACTACTATATCTTATTAAGTTAAAAGGCTTATAGGCTGATTCTAGCTGTTCGTAAATAAGCTGAAAAAAAGCTGTTTTTGGCTGTGGTTGCTCACTTGTTAGTGCGAAATAATACACGCACAAAAAAAATATATACCTAAACGGCAGACAGGCTGGTTCTAGCTGTTTGTAAATACGCTGAAAAAAATCATTTTTCTTAGTGGGAGATTTCATTTTTTTTAACTGTGTGATGGCCGAGTGGGGACTCGAACAAAAAATAATTTTCGGGCAAGTCTTGCCGAGAGCTGTGTAGGCAAATTCGATCGCGGCTGCGGCACGAGTGCGATCGACTCGCTCTGTGGAATTGGCAATAGCTTTCCACAGATATTGGAGTGGTGTTAAGTCTGATAAAAGATTGTTAGGCAGAGACAGCTTTTTCAAATCGATCAGAGAGTGCAGGGGGGTGAGGTCTGATATTTGATTGTTGTCCAGATTCAGCTCTATCAAATTGGTCAGAGATTGTAGGAGTGTGAGGTCTGATATTTGATTGTTGTCCAGATTCAGATATTTCAAACTGGTTAGAGATTGCAGGGGTTTGAGGTCTGATATTTGATTGTTTACCAGATTCAGATTATTCAAACTGGTTAGAGATTGCAGGGGTTTGAGGTCTGATATTTGATTGTGGGACAGATTCAGATATGTCAAATTTGTGACCAGAGACTTCAGCGGTGTTAAGTTTGATATTTGATTGTTGTCCAGATTCAGATATGTCAAAATCGTCAGAGATTTCAGTGGCGTTAGGTCTGATATTTGATTGTTAGACAGATTCAGATTAATCAAACAAGTCAGAGATTTCAGGGGTGTTAGGTCTGATATTTGATTGTGGGACAGATTCAGATTAGTCAAACAGGTCAGAGATTTCAGGGGTGTTAGATTTACTATTTGATTGTGGAACAAGTTCAGATATTTCAAACTGGTTAGAGAGTGCAGGGGTGTCAGGTCTGATATTTGATTTTTTTCCAGATTCAGCTCTATCAAATTGGTCAGAGATTGCAGGGGTGTTAGGTCTGATATTTGATTGTTGCCCAGATTCAGATTAGTCAAATTGGTCAGAGATTGCAAGGGTGTTAGGTCTGATATTTGATTTTTTTCCAGATTCAGATCGGTCAAATTTGACAGTATTTCTTCTAATTTATAAAAGCCAGACTTTCGTGCTGTTAACAACAGCACCTTAACTGTATGCTTCGCTTCTTGTGAAAGGCTGCCAAAGTGCAAGCGCCAGTCAGAAGTGGTCGTAGGGTTTGGTTGTTGAGAGGACATAGGGCAATAACCTCCTAGAAAAGTTGCTAAAATCTGATGTCGGTATCTACCTTAAATAACATATCTCTGGCGTTTCGGGGATTATGGCAGCGCTCGCACGCACTTATTAACCACCCGATCGCGATCGCCAGTATTGCAATTTGTAACTCGGACTGCGGGCGATGTCGCACTCACAAAACACTTTTCATCTAATCTCCCGAACTGCCTCGCCTCCATTATTTAACCGCTTCCACCCTTGAAGCAATCAGCAGACAGCGAGACAATAAATTAATATCTAAATCAGGCAATATTTCGCTTTGGTCAATTTTTTCATATCCGTGCGATCGCAAATGATACAGGCTAAATACTCCCTCCTGCCAAAACCAAACTTCGGGGAATGCCAAGGCTTGGTAACGATGCAACTTGCTTTCGTTGCTGCTAGTAAATACAACTTCGATCGAGAGGTCTGCCATGCCTCCCGATGCTGTGCCAATTAAGTAACATTAGTCTGCTTGTGCGGAGGCTTTTCCTTCTTTTTCCTGGGTAGAACTTCCTGTGAGTAGAACTTCCTGTGGGAGTAAAAGCGATTTCTTTTTCTACAAAATACGTACCCAGCAACAGGGCGATGACACCGCTGAAGACTTCATGTTCTTGCGAAACTGCCAAGATTCATACCTCACATTTGAAATAAAAAAGTCGGAGGTCGGGGGAGTCAGAAAACCCCTGCTCGATTAGCTTGAATTGTTGCTCATCAATCCCGGAGTGAATTAGGCGCTGGTCTTTTGGTTTGTCTAAGGTTGCTGTCATGGCACGACCTCGTTTAACTATTTTATAGTAATTTGAATTCGCCCAACTTTGGAATCACATTGGTATGGTGCGTCTGACACAAAAAAATTGTTTAAATCGAAACGATAGATTTCTGACGCACCATACAAGTGGATTTAACTATTATATTATCCTTGAAATGTGGCAACCGAAACCCGATCGCGCCCTGCTTCTTTAGCCCGATAAAGTGACTCATCGGCCATCGCAATTAGCTCCCCCGGCTGCGATTTCGCCCCCGGAATGCAGCAAGCTACACCCAAACTCAGCGTCACATATTCGCTGACAGCAGACTTAGCGTGAGCTATGTGCAAACCCCGCACCTGTTGTGCGATCATTTCAGCTACGCAAGTGGCACCTTCAATATCCGTATTCGGCAAAACTACTACAAATTCTTCTCCACCGTAACGCGCTACTAAATCTGCCGCTCGCTTTACCGAATGCTGGATCACCCCCGCCACTTGCCGCAAACATTCATCCCCCGCTTGGTGACCATAAGTGTCGTTGTAAAGTTTGAAATAATCAATGTCGCACATAATTAAAGACAGCGGTGCTTCTTCCCTAGCCAAACGCCGCCATTCCGTATTGAGGTATTCATTAAAAGAGTGGCGGTTTCTTACCTCAGTCAAACTGTCGTAATTTGCCAAATACTGCAAGGCTCGATTCACTGTTTCTAACTGCTGTTTCTGCTGCTGCAACTGACGGTTGAGCTCCGCCAACTGCTGTTCGGCTGAGTGCGATCGCAACAAATTTCTCACCCTCGCCAGCAATTCCCTCTCGTCAAAAGGTTTTGAAATATAATCGTCAGCACCCGCATCCAAACTTTCGATCCGAGCGTCCATCCCCGATCGCGCTGTCAAAAAGATTACCGGAGTAGATTTCAATTCTGGCGTGTTCCGAATCTCCTTGAGCAAATCCAGTCCGTTTTGTCTTGGCATGATTTGGTCGCTCACAATCAAATTTGGCTGCAAACTTTTGGCTCTTTCTAAACCTTCAACGCCGTCCATCGCCACAGCGACTCGATAGTACGGAGTTAATAAAGTTTGGAGGTAAGCCAGCAGAAAATTGTTGTCTTCTACTACCAGCAACAACGGTAATTCTCTACTGTCACTTGTTAATTGTTCCAGATAATTTTTGTCGTCAAAACTGTTAGGTTCCGGCAGCGTGGCTTGGGGTGTGGCCGCCCGGATATTTCCCGAACCCCACTCTCCGGAGCCGAATCCAGTCAGTCCAGCCAATTGGGCGATCGCCCTCACCAACTGATTCGCTTCCACCGGCTTCGACAAATGCCTCTGAAACCCCGCCTCCAGCGCTTCGGCCGAATCTTCTTCCTCAGTGCCTCCCGTCAGCGCCACGGCTGGCAGCAGTTCCCTGTGCTCGGACATTTCCATTGCTCGGATGCGGCGGATTAAATCGCCGCCGTCGGCTCCCGATACCGTCATATCGCTGACCAACACGTCGGGGCGGGACTGTTGCAACTCCGCCATCGCTTCGGCGGCGCTACCCACCGCTGTTACCTTGGCTCCAAATGCTTCGAGGCCAGTTTTGAGAAATTGCCGGATCTCGGCGCTACTTTCCACCACCAGGACTTGCTTTCCCGCTAGGGGTTTGGAAACCGATCCGGGTCTGCTTTCTCTTTGGGCGATCGCAGCAGTGTGATCGTCGGGTGCATTTTTGTTGGCAATCGGTAGCAGCACCCCAAAGGTCGCCCCCTGACCGATACCGGGACTCGAAGCCCAAACACTTCCCCCGTGCAGTTCCACCAACTGCTGCACAATTGAGAGCCCCAGCCCCAGCCGATTTTGTTCCTTGGTCTGGAAGTTGTCTGCGGGGCGGAAGTAGTCAAAGATGTGCGGCAGAAATTTCGGATCGATGCCACAACCGCTGTCGCTGACCTGAATCAAGACGCCCGACTCAGTAGGCTCGATTCGCACTTGAATTGGGTATGGTGTCGCTTCTGGGGTGAATTTTATGGCGTTTGCAAGGAGGTTCCAGACTACTTGCTGCAAGCGTTCTGCATCTGCCAAAACATAGGTGATGGCGGGGTCGAAATGTTTTTCTACGCGGAGGTTTTTGGCATAGGCGGCGGGACGGAGGGTGTCAATCGCAGATTCTATGATAGACGGGAGGTGAACTTGCCCGATGTTCAGGCACATTTTCCCTCGCAGCAACCGCGAGAGGTCGAGGAGATTGTCTATTTGTCGGTTTTGTAATTTGGCGTTGCGCTCGATGATTTCCAAAGCGTGGCTGGTGGTGGCTTCGTTTAAATTGCGCGATCGAGCTAGCTGTGCCCATCCCAAAATCGCACTCAGGGGCGATCGCAGTTCGTGGGAGGCGATCGCCAGAAATTCGTCTTTTGCCCGGTTGGCTTCGGCTTGGGCTGCTTCAACGGCTTTGCGATCAGTGATGTCGAATCCGATCGCCAAATACTGATAGGGTTTTCCCTTACAGTCCAACAGTGGAACTACTGCTGCGTACACCCAATAATCACTTCCATTCTTGGCTTTATTCTGAATATCTCCTTGCCAAATTTCACCTTTGGCAACTGTTGATAGCAGATTGTTGATGATTTCCGAAGATTTATATTCCGAATGGAGGATGCCGAAGTGGCAGCCGATGAGTTCGGCTTGCGAATAGTTGGTGATTGAGCAAACTCGTTCGCTGACATAGTTGATAATTCCTCGCGCGTCCGTCCTCACCGCAAGTGTCGATCGGTCGATCGCTCTTTTAAAATCTAAACATTCTTGTAGCGACCAATCTAGTTCTTTTGTCGTAGAAATTTGACCGAGCCGATCGGACGCTTTTTGTTGCTGGCGATCGGGCTTATCCTTACTCCGTTGTTGGATTTCCATTGCTTCTATCTTCCCCTGACGGCTGACACCTAATCTACTCGCATCCTGATTCATTATCACAATTTTCTTTCCCGCACCGGCGGGTGTAATATTTTGTATCTCTTCATCTTCCTGAAAAATTGGCAGGCACCACATCCACTCGGGAGTCACCTTAATTTTTGTTTATAGTTGGCTAAAGTTTGTCAATCTGAGGACTGATTTTTTCATGTCTAGCCGATCGTCGGTTGGTGGCTCATTCCTTTTTATCTGGTATCTTTTATATTTTACTAAGGGGAATCACTGAGAATTTTATGGTGTGGATCACACACCGACAGTTGCATTCTTGTTTGAAACGGGTATCATAACCGTCAACTTTTTGCTCACAATTACTCCTAGTATCTGGCACAAAGTCTCGTCTTCGGCAGGCTTTCGCCTCTGTGGCATTCTGCCTCATCTGCACTGAATGAGATATATGTGGATGGCTAGACAGTTCCCAAATCAGGGGCGGGTTTGGGCGCACAAAGTCCCTATCTGGCGATCGTCCCTAACTTCTTTTAAATTATTTTCTTCAACATCTTGACAAGCCTGTATATTTTTTGTATTATAAAATGTAATATGCCTTCAGAGAAGAGAATCGGCTAACTGCCTTGACGCACTCAACTATTAACAATTTGAGGAAAATCGTCTGTGAATTTAGACGCTGTACGCGAGCAATTTGAACAAAGAGCCTTTGATTATGACGGCTTAATTCCCCGCATCATTCCGCGCTATGGCGAGCAACACGATGTAATATTGCAGTTAATCCCTTCTGAAACTAATGGTAACATAAAAGTTCTGGATTTAGGTGCGGGAACTGGCATACTGTCGGCTATGATTCTGCAAACATTTCCTCAAGCAAAAGTCCTAGCCTTTGATATGGCCCAAAATATGCTGAAAACTTGCCAAACAAACTTGTCCGCTTTCCGAGAACGGCTGACCTTGCAGCAAGGAAACTTTGCCGAAGATGATTTCGGCAGCGGTTACGATTTGGTAGTTTCAGGCTTGGCAATCCACCACCTCGACAGCCCAGGTAAACAACAGCTATTTCACAAACTTTTTCACTCCATGAATCCAGGGGCAATCTTGCTAATTCGAGATATTGTGACAGGTGCTACTCCCCGGCTGACTGAGCAATACGAACAGTTGTGGCGGCAGTACATGAAAGCTAACGGAGAAGACGATGCAGCCTGGTTTCAAAAATATCGAGAAGAAGATATTCCCTCCTCTGTTGAAGAGCAGACAAAGTGGCTTGCAGAAGCTGGTTTTGCCGACGTAGGATGTCACTGGCGCTATCTAAATTTTGCTGTTTTTGGCGGAGTTATCCCAAGGTAAAAAGCATTCGGCAGAATGCAGAGTTTTTGATAATTATCAAAAGACAAATCTAGTGAAAAATCGCACAATGAAAACTTTTTCATTACCGGACGCAGAACCTAATTTTGTAGGTTCTTAATGGCCACTTTACCCCTCTAATTCGTGCGTAAAACCATTCATGTTTTGCGATATGAATAAGTTTCAACAAACCTGTAGAGGCGGGTTCACTCAAGCGCTCCCTGGCAGTGCCAACAGATTCAATAAACCCGCCCCCACCGCACAATATAACCCGCTAGTGACATTTGGTAAAATGTGATTTAAAAGTAAATAAATAAAGTAAAATCATGAGCGATTCTCGCTTAGTCAAAATTAGCAAATACCTGAGCAGACATCTGCGCCACGCGCCAGGGCGCATCGGCGTTGAACTCAATACAGGTGGCTGGCTTCCTGTTAGCGAACTCCTCGATGCCTGCCAAAAAAATAAATTTCCTGTTCAGCTTGCAGAACTCAAAAAAGTAGTAGCGGAAAACGACAAGCAGCGCTTTTCATTTGACTCCACAGGCACTCTAATTCGTGCTAATCAAGGACACAGCGTAGAGGTTGACTTACAGTTAGAACCCGCTGTTCCCCCGGATATTTTATATCACGGAACAGGTAGCACTGCCGTCGAGTCTATTCTCAGTCAAGGAATTAGGAAAATGTCGCGGCATCACGTTCATTTGTCCGTGAATATCCAGACGGCGCGCCAAGTAGGTGCAAGACATGGCATCCCGGCAGTCTTTACTGTAGATGCCGCAGCCATGCAACGCGATGGTCATACATTTTACTGCTCGGAAAACAAAGTTTGGTTGGTAGATTTTGTGCCGCCAGCTTATCTCAAAATAAGTTGATAATTTTCACTTTTTTTGTAGAATGTGTACCACAAAAGCAGTAAAATAAGAGTAAGTAGGAGTTTTGCCAAATGAGTGCAGAAGATATGGGCGATCGCGAAAACAATTTTTATCAAAACAATTCTCAAAATAGAGGTCTGCTAGGCTCTGGTTGGCGACCTTTTTACCGTCAATTTGATTGGGAACACCTGGTACATTTAGCGTCTAGCGATCCCTTAGAACTAGCTCAAAAAACTTTAGGGGTAGCTAGCGACCTTGCCGACGCAATGGGACGACACCAATATACTTGGTGGGCAAATATGTTAAATGTATTCTCGGAAAATACTCGCTACGAAATTGATGAATTTTGGGATTACATTACTCCGCAGCCAGTTTACCCGGATTACCGCTACAAAGACGTTTTAGTTACCGAAACGCCTGTGGTGCAATTAGTCAGCCGCGCTAGCATTCCCATCGACTACGTTCTCAACAAACTCCAAGAGATTACTGTTTTCAAAGTTCTGGATTTGCTAGGGAAACCGGATGCAATTACCCAGTCTTTTATGGAGCGACATTTTTCTTATCCCCCAGAGCGGTTTGTTAGCTGGGAACGCTTGGAAGTTTTGGGTACTGTTTATGCTTCTTGGGTTCGATTCGGCTGCTGGCTACAAATTGACAGCTACGACAGGGGAAGACGCTGCTACACTCTAATTTGCCAAGATATTGCGCCTCTCGTTAGCAAGGCAACTTACAATTTAGCGGTGATTCTGGGCGGGTACAAAAGCCGCGTCGGACAGGTTCACAGCCAGTTCTCAATTCGCACGTTTTCTGCAGAGGTTCAAAGTTTTACCGATACAGTTCAGCAGGCAATTTTGGATCAAAATCAGTTGGCTGTTTTGGTTAGTGGCGAACCGGGCACGGGCAAAACTGCTTGGACGCAAGCGGTAGCAAAGGAAATTTTAGTGCCGCTGGGTTATGTGATTTTTATCTTAGACCACGATGCTGTGGAAAATTTTGTGCCGCCGAGTTATTTAGAGCGGATTTGTATTATTATCAATGAGGCTGATAATTTGGCTCAAGATCGATCGACTGCTGAAGCCCAACGCACTAACAAAACTGAACACATTTTGAGTTTGCTGGATGGAACGTTGTATCAAAGCGTTATCGACGAAAACGGCATTCAATTTCAGCAAAAACTCGTAGTTTTGATGACTTGTAACACGACGGAAAGATTAGACCCTGCAATGT
Source organism: Microcoleus sp. S36b_A4 (assembly GCF_036700645.1). Classification (NCBI taxonomy): domain Bacteria; kingdom Bacillati; phylum Cyanobacteriota; class Cyanophyceae; order Oscillatoriales; family Microcoleaceae; genus Microcoleus; species Microcoleus sp. S36b_A4. Next base: position 65,213 of record NZ_JAUBPI010000016.1, read on the forward strand.
TACGGAAAGGGAGAGTGGATTTTACCAGTGAATTTACGCACAAATTTGTTTGAGCGCTCTCTTGCATTCTCAAGCTATTTGGCGATCGCACTGGCTACAGGATCTCATACCATGTTCGATGTGGGATTTTCAATTAAAGAATTGGGAATGACTGAGGAAGCTCATGGTTTGGCTCACGGGCCTACAGTTGCATTCTTTTGGGAACTTGTCTAAAATACCCAACAATCACTAGGAAATCTTCTGACTCTCAAAGTGTGGGGGAAAATTTCTTGAGTACCTATAGACCCATTGGTGTCACCAATCGTCTAAAACCCTTTGTATCTCTCGTTTTTGGCCTAGTGTCGCTGCCATGTTGCGCCCCGGAATAGTCGGGGCAGGCAAGAGATCACTCCAGTCTCCTCCAACGATTCCGGGGGCGCCGACGTGATCTATGCCTCATCGTCACAGAGCAGGCGGGCACTACCTTTAGCCTTAAGCTGATAGCAATGCCTATAGACATATCCCCATCAAAAATGATATCAATGATGGGTGATACCCTCTAAGGGTATTGTCCGAGAGAGCAAATCAGGGGAAAACAGCATTTTTGGTGTAAAACAGAGTTTTTCAAACTTGACAGCTATGGAGGAAATCCCAAACCGTGCAAACTAAGCCAGTTCAGCAAAAAAGTCAGGGACTGGGAAGGTACGTTGACGGGAATGTCCCTATCGCCCAACAACCCGCAGAGGCAGCAGTGTCGGAGAGTAAAGAGCGATTTCGGCGGTTTGTGGAGCGCTCCGCCGAAGCCGTGGCAATGGTAGATTGTGAAATGCGCTATCTGTCGGTTTCCCGTCGCTGGGAAACAGATTGCGGGTGGGGCGACGGCGAGGCGCTCGGCCGCTCTCATTGGGAACTGTTCCCGAATCTCCCGGAATATTGGGAGCAAAATGCCCAGGCTTGTTTGACAGGAGTTTTGGAATATAGCGAGTTTGTGGCAGGGCGATCGATCGCATCTGTATCAGGAAAAACCGCAAGCGGCTCTGTCAGCAAGTCGGTAAGATGGGTATTTCAGCCTTGGAAAAATAACGAAGGTGCGATCGGCGGTTTGATTTTGTTTGCATCTAAGATAGGTGAGGCTCCCGCTCAAACCAATTGCTATAATAAATTTCAGTCCGAGGTTAAAAGAAAGCAGTTAGAAACAATACCACAACTAACTCAAATTGCCCTCGAAAATGCTGCTGATACAATCTTTTTTAGTACCTCCGACGGTCAAATTTGCTACGCGAACAAAGCCGCTTGCCATCTTTTCGGCTACTCGGAATCGGAACTGCTAAACATGAGAGTTAGCGACATCGATTCGCATTTGCCCGCATCGGATTGGCGAGAACACTGGGCTCAACTAAAGCAGCAAACCAACCTGACTTTTGAAACCAGCTACAAAACCAAAGACGGCGCCAGTTTTTCCGTCGAAGTTAAAGTCAATTATTTAGAATACGGCGGCTGCGAATACCGCTGCGCGATCGCCCGCGACATTTCTGCTCGCCTCGCAGCAGAATCAGCGCTCGTACAGGCAAAAGAGCAACTTCAAGCCGTTTTAGACGCCGTGCCCGGATTAGTTTCTTGGGTAAGTTCCGATTTGCGCTACTTGGGAGTAAACCGACATTTAGCTAGCGCTTATAAAATGCCGTCCGAACTATTTATCGGTCAAAAAGTAGGTTTTTTAGATACAAGTCCCACATTTAACGATTTAGTATACGATTTCTTTGCCAACCATAAAAAGAAGACATCTCAAGAAGTAACAGCGAGCATCAGAGGAGAAAATAAAACTTATCTAATAGTAGCTCAAAAATACCATAACAATACGGCGGCGGTATTTGTGGGATTGGATATTACAGAAAGCAAACAGTCTCTTTTAGCTTTGCAAGAATCAGAAGAACGCCTGCGACAACAAGCGTCTAAATTAGAGCAGACGCTGTTAATTTTGCAGCAAACTCAAACTCAACTGATTCAAACAGAAAAAATGTCATCTCTGGGGCAGTTAGTAGCAGGAATAGCGCACGAAATCAACAATCCAGTTAGTTTTATTTCTGGCAATGTCAGCCACGCCACTGGCTACATTCAAGAACTGCTGCGAACGATCGACCTTTACCAAAAGTATTATCCCCATCCCGTGCGGGAAATTCAAGATTTGATAGAAGAATTAGACTTAGACTTCATCAAAAAAGACTTGCCAAAACTGCTAAATTCCATGAAAGTCGGTTCGGAAAGGATTCGCGATGTCGTGCGATCGCTCCGCTTGTTCTCGCGTACCGACGAAGCCCAAATGAAGCCTGCTGATATCCACGAAGGTTTGGACAGCACTTTGCTGATCTTGCAAAATCGCCTGCAAGCTAAAGGGGGACGACCGGGAATTTCTCTAGTTAAAGAATACGGGGATTTGCCGCCAGTTCGCTGCTATCCGGGACACTTAAACCAAGTGTTCATGCACTTGTTGACAAATGCGATCGACGCTTTGGAAGAAGGGGGGAGAAATTCCGAAAAGTATGGTAAAGTTCAAAATCAGTCTTACTTGTCTTCAGCCCGGTCCAACTCTGAAATATTCAATCCCGAAATTCGGATTCGGACTTCCCTGGTAGGGGAAAACGAAGTTGCGATCGCCATTAGTGACAATGGCCCTGGCATGACTGAAGAAGTCCTCGACTGCATCTTTGACCCTTTGTTTACCACTAAATGTCCAGACACGAGCACAGGTTTGGGTCTAGCAATATCCCAGCATTTAGTAGTAGAAAAGCACGGTGGTAAATTGCACTGTGTTTCGCGTCCGGGTGAGGGAACTGAGTTGATCATTAAAATTGCGATCGGCAACGATTAATTAGCTATTTACAAATAGGAAATAAGATGGTAATTGAGTGGCTCAAATTTAAAGTACCTCAAGAAAAGTGGGAGCAGTTTATTCAGCGAGATCAGGAAGTTTGGACTGAGGGACTAAAAAATTGGGACGGTTTTTTAGGCAAAGAAATTTGGGTAGATCCGGTGGAAAATGAGGTGGTGATGTTGATTCGCTGGGAAAGTAGGGAGAAGTGGAAGTCTGTGCCACAAAGTACAATAGATGAGTTGGATGCCCAAATGGGGGATTTGCACATTGCGATCGCCGAAAGTCGCGAATATCAAGTTCGCAAGTTTTTGCATTAGTTAGTCAGCAGTCAGTTGCTCGTGGTAATTTTTGAAAGATTAATCATGCGTTTTACCTTAATTTTACCGCAGACATCGATTTGGTATTTGGTGTGAAGGGCGATCGCAATCCGTAGAATCATCGGAGTGTTTGGTATTTGGTGTTAGGGGCGATCGCTCTTTCATTTTAGGCGATCGGTCATCAGAAACAAGAAAGGGCGATGTTATGCGATGTTATTTTCTTTAACTTCTGCTATCGGCTCAACAATAGCTACCAAAGCAACAGGAATCGGCACGAAATAACTTGACTCTTCATCTAAGAAATCATCACCACCCATGCTGAAAGAATCTTGAACCCATTGAGAGATATCCCGCCCTGCTAATTTTGCCAGCTCGATTTCTTCGGGTGATAGAGAGACTACACCTTGAACAATTTGCGCCTCCAAGAAAGTAATCATGTCATGTACTTCAATAGCAGAAGCACCATCGGGATTGACTGGCTGACTAAAATCAGTTGTAAAAATGTAGTATGTCAAGTATTTAGCTGAGTCTGATGATTTGTTTTTCTCCAATTCTCGTAATGGATGGGTTGCAAACAGCAAGTAAGAGCAGCCTTTAATATCTGGAAAATGTTCGCACAACTTTTGTGCAGAAACCGCCATAAAATCCGCTTGTCTTTGTCTAGCAAGAGACTGGGTTAAGGCTCCAATTGGATCAATGTCAAAAAAAGGTTGATGTTGTTGTTTTGTATCTCCCTCACTTTTTTTCTGGTTCCAAGGCAACAACCCTGCTAATCGATCGGGAGTTTTTTCTTGGCTAAAAAGAGCAAATTCTGGGTCAAAGTTAAATTTTCTATCTTTTTTGTTTTTCTGCTTGATTACGAGAACTTCAGAAACTGCTGACTCCATCTCTGTTTTCTCTTCTCCAAAAACAGGACGTTGCCATTCTTTGGATTCAAAAACTAATTTATGCTTGTAAGTATCGTATTGAGTAACTTCCAAATTATGCCAATTTTTGAGGCGTTTAAGTAGCTTATCGCGATCGAGAACCTCAATGGGTTTTAGCTGTTCATTTAACTTACGAAGCTCTGTCTCCATGAGATCACTGCTTTCCTTTGCTACTTGTAGAATTTTGTCTACAGTTTGTCCATCACCACTGTCATCTTCAATAGCACTTGCAATTTTGCCCTCTTGCTTATTATCAAGCTGTCCCAAAATTTTCAATTGCATACGCGGATCTGTAACTCCTGCTGTTTCGAGACGCTTTAGTAAGGCTGTATCTCTTTTTTCGGCTAATGTACCTTCTAAAATGAGATAATAGGCAGTGACATCAGAAATTTGACCTAATCGAGCAACCCTGCCATTACGTTGCATTAAAACAGCAGGATCGGGACTGAGATCCCAATGCACAACTTTATTGGCTACTTGAAAATCTAATCCTTCGTCCGCCGCAGAAGTTGCGACAAGGATGCGGTAATTTTTGTTGCGATCGTAAAAATCCTTAACTACATTCTTTCGATCATCAGCACTCATCTCCCCAGTAAGAGCCCGACTTTGTTTAGGAAAAGTTGCGGTAATAATGGCAGTAGTTTGTAATACCTCAGTAAAAACGAGAAAACGAGAATCGGGATGTGCGTCTAGCATAGCTCTTAGCCAGTTTAGCTTCGCATTTTCAACACTTCTACCTGATGCCAACAAGTCTAAGGCTAATTTTGTCAGTTCTAATATTTCCTCTATCGTTGCTTCTAAATCTGTATCATCGTCATCATCTCGATCATTTTTTTGTTTTGCGTTCTCCAGTAGTTTTTTTTGAAAGTCACGAATAGCAGGTATATTGCCATCCTTCAAGTGGGCAGAGTCAAATGAAAAATTACTGTCAGAAGGAAATATAACCTTTTTGGCGTATCCTGTAACTGTATCCCTCTCAGTATCAAATTTCGCTAGGTGTTTGGAAATCTCGCGAATTAATTTCCTTAAATCTTGAGTATCAGCGAAGTTATCTGTCTTATACTTGTGCTCATTTTGCCATTTTGGATGATGGCGGACACACCAACGAAATAGCCAACAAGCACCTGCAAGGGAACTACTGGTTAAACGTGTTTCAAGATGTGCAGTAGCAAACCCTCCAAAACTACCCCTATGATCTCGATAAATACGCTGTACTGTCCTTTTGATTTTTTCTAGCGTTGACAGATACTCTTCATCAGTTTTTTCGAGACTTGGCTCACCTTCGCGGTGGGGACGAACTATCATTAATTTGGGAAATAATCTTTGGTCAGACCAATTACGAATCTCATCCTGTTGCCGCCAAATGACTGCTACGGGTGAATCATCTTTTGATATTGCTGCTCGAAGTTCTTTGTTGCCAATATCGTTAGCATAGGCATTTTCAAAAGCAGTTTGGTGTACCAGTAATCGCAATAAATTTGTAAATTGATTGGCAGATCGAAAAGGTGTAGCACTCATCAAGATAACTAGCTCTGGCGGTTCTGAGTCTTTCCAGAACTTACCTGCGATCATCTGATATGCAGTTTTATAAGCTTGTGTTGTCTCAATTGCCGATTCTACATATGACTCCCCATTGATGAGGTTAGCATTGCTGGCACAGTGATGACATTCATCAATGATGATGATATTTGGTTTAACTCCTTTAGGTAGCTCTTTCTTATCATTGAGATATCGTCTAGCAGCGTGCATACTAGCAATCCGAATACCTTTTTGACTAATGCTATCGCCATATTGTCTAAAAGAATCTACAACACTAATAATGCTTCCATCAACAGAATCTTTAATCACACTACGTAGTTTATCTCTAACATCTTCGGTTAAGCCACCAGAAGTTAGATAAAGACAACGCAAATCCTCTTTTTGTGCAATCAGCTTGTCTCTTAATATTAAGCCTACTTCAATTGTTTTACCTAAACCTACTTCGTCGGCGATCAGAATTCGCTTAATGCGAGACTCATGATTTTTAACATACTGTTGTAATGCTAATTGATGAGGAAAAGGATCTTTGTCACTAGCGGTAATCCGCCCCGAATAGATATTTGCGAGTAGCTCTAATGCACCCAACCTTAGAACAGTTTGAATATGATGCTGATGCTTTAGCTCATTTTTTTCTAGGACGCTTTCACCTGCATAGTATGTATGCTTTTCCTTGAGACGTAACCGTAAGTCAGGAAATTTTTCGTTGATTTTTTTCCAGTGGCGTAAGTTTTTGAAGCGGATACCTCGCCGATCTAGTACGCTGTTTTCGCTGTCAGTTGTTTCGATTGTATAGGCTAAATGGGTATAGGCATTGCGATCGCTACTACTGGGATCTGCCCAGACAACATCTGCATGATTACCGCTCTCAGATGGGATCTCAAACAGCCTATACGTCATGCGTCTGTCCTCAGAATTTTTTGATTATGCACAAGTTCCCAATGCCTTTTAAAGAAGTAAGCTTATTTTGGAAAGCAGTAACTACATTTATTGAGGGCATAGCTTCCAATCATTTCGCCAGTATCAATATCGTAAACGGGAAGTCTTTTCCCATCACGAAAAACGTCAACTGGTATAATCCCAATATTATTAAGACCAATAAAAATGCTTAGGTCTGCATCTGCGAGATTGTGAGAACCCCCAAAATTATCTAGACCAACACGATGTAGTTCGCCAGTGTCGGGGTTGAGGATATACTCAAAGCCAATTTGTTGCGCTTTCTGATAAAGGGAAAGATTTGTAAGTCTCTTGCCCAAAAGCTTTAAATTTGACATGATTAATATTTTTTGAATATAATAAATTTTCACTAATTTAATACTTGTCCCATCATCCTTACAAATCAAAGATTTGTCTAGCCCAAAAAGGTTCAATTTTGTGAGCTATTTTTCACCCCTTTCAATCTCTTTAATCTAGTTTTGTACAAAAATGTGGAAAAATGTATTAAACTGTTCTTAAATGTGAGCTATAATAAAAAAAAGTCACCTCTCCCGGCCCCGATGAACCTAAAAGAAGCTTTAAAAATCGCCGATCGCATAGTCTTCGAGAAAACGGGTCAGCACCTTGATGATTTACAAGCAGCGGTACTCCGGGGAACTCTAGAACATGAGACATACAAGCACATAGCCAAAAACTTTGACTGTTCTGAAAGTAGTGTGAGGAAAGTAGGCTCAGAACTATGGCAAATACTTTCAGAAGAGTTGGGAGAAGATGTTAGTAAATCAAATTTTAGATCGGCAGTGGAGAGATTCCAACTCTCCCTCTTTTCAAAAAATTTTGCACTACAACAAGACTGCGTACAAATAAGTTGTTGCGTTAATTCTTATGGAGAAGGTAGACACCCGCCAGATATATCAAACTCACATAATGAAGAAACATCTAACACAAAACCAACTAAAAATTCACATCAAGATTTAAGCGAAATGCCGGAGTTGGGTAATTTCTTCGATCGCACCCTCGAACTCCAAACCCTCACAACCTGGATTCTACAACAAAACTGCCGCCTCATCACCCTCACTGGTATCAGCGGCATCGGCAAAACATCCCTAGCAGTACAACTCGTACAACAAATCAAACACGAGTTTGAGTACGCAGTTTGGTACACCCTAGACGAATTCCCCACCATCGATAAATTTCAATCTAACCTAATACAGCTTTTTTCCCAGTCAGAAAAACCAGATTCATCCCCAACAAACCAGAAACGCTTACCGCTGATTAAGTATTTGCAAAAGCATCGCTGTTTAATAGTCTTAGATGACATTCACAACCTTTTCTGTAGCGGCGAATTGGCGGGAAAATATAAACCACAATACGAAGAATATCGCTCTTTATTCAAACAGATAGAAAAATTATCCCATCAAAGTTGCTTTCTGCTAATCGGTTGGGAACCCCCGAAAGAAGTTCCTCAACTCACCAGCGAAAATACTCCCATTCGTACTTTACAACTCACTGGCTTAGACACCGCAGCCGCCGGAGAAATTCTCAGAGATAAAGGATTAGCAGAAATCGATAACTGCGAAGCACTCATTCACCGCTACCAAGGCAATCCGTTATGGTTAAAAAGCGTGGCGACTTTGATTCAAGAGTTGGGAATCGGCGCGACCGAGTTATTAATAGATGATACCATATTGTTACCAGAAGATTTAAAAGATGTTTTACACGAGCAGTACGATCGCACTTCCGAACTCGAAAAACAAGTCATGTCATTGTTGGCGACAGAAAACCAGCCAGTCAACGTCGCCAAATTGCTACAAAACGGACAAATATCATCATCAGATTTGCTAAACGCCTTGCAATCTCTATCACGGCGCTGCTTGATAGAAAAAGAAGCAAGTCTTTACACTTTGTCACCTGTACTGAAGCAGTATATCAAAACTCGACGATCGCACTTAACAAACATCGACAGTGAATAAACATTTCAAACAACACCGCTTGTCAACTCTTGTTTCCTCAAATTCGGCAACAATGCCAAAACATCCAAATACCACCACCAACGCTGAGGTGTAATCTCCTCAAATTTGCGCTTCTGCATTAAATCCACAAATCTCGACAACTCCTCATAAAACTCCCTTGCTTGTTCAACTAACCGTCGATCGGCATTTGCTAATAAACCTTTCTCTTCCTCACTCAGTTGAGATTCAACTTTTGCCAACTCATCTCTAAGTTGCAACATTTCTAAATGTTCAGCCCCACTCACATCAGGAAATTCAACCATTACACAATAGTTTTTTACCAAAGTATTCATAACAAATCCTTAACTAAACCTACATAAATAAACATTGAATTAGCCAGGTAGCTTTCCGGTTCCTTTGGAGGAAAAGCCGTTTCTAAAACTCCATCCAAGCCCATCATTACCCGCCATATTGTGTTATTTACACTGCTGGTAACTGTCGGATAAAACGTTTATCCGTAGACATACACATAAACTTTAGCATCAGCATCCCTGACAATTAAACTGATAACTCCATTATATTCTTCAATGGTCGCATCCGGCCCTAAATGACCTAAATTAATCCTTTTGAGTAAATGAGATATTGCTTTTCCATGTTTCCAGAAAATTCCGTCTCTCACCCGCTCAATTGCCTGCACAATCTCTAATTCCCTACCTTCATCAAAAATCAACTTTAACCTTACCTGAGAAAAAGTTAACTGCAAACAAACATATTCTAACCTATAATATTTAACTGTTAACAGTCTGTGCTATCATAGAATACAAAACTTATTGAGTCGAGTTATATGACCACAATAACTACAGTCACAACAGCCTCAAAACTCGCTGATTACTACATCTGGTTCGCGAATGATGTAGGCTCCTATCTCAGCAACCACAAGCTACAAAAACTATTGTACTATGCCCAAGCATGGTATTTAGCCTTTGAAGATACACCGCTTTTTGATGAAGATTTTGAAGCTTGGGTGCACGGGCCGACTATCCCGGCTTTATTTTATGAATACAAAGAACAATTTGACTGGAAGCCAATTCTGAAAGAAGTCGAAAAACCCGAATTTCCCGAAGAAGTACAAGAGTTTTTAGACGAGTTATCCGACGAATATTTCTTTTGCGATGCCTATGAGTTAGAATTGATGGTGCGCCGCGAAGACCCTTGGATTAATGCTAGAGGTGATTTGCCAAAAGATGAACCTTCTCATGCTATTATTACCAAGGAATCAATGAGAGAATTTTACAAAAGCCGTGTCATCGAAGAAAATTAAGAAAGCAGATATACGCCGCCAGGAATCTTGATCTCGCATCAATCGTCTTGATGTAAAAATACCGGAAGGAGTTAGTTTTTCTTTCAGGTATTATCAGGATGATAAAGATAAGTTTTCACTAGGCGGTAGAGATGCTAAGTATCTAGCGTCTTTACTGAGAAGGCTGCGCGATTTGTCACAATTGAACGCTCAAGAAATTATCAATAATCAAAGTAAAAGCCTGCGCTGTCATGGCATAGTTTGGAAAAATACTACTGAACCTAATGGCTTTGGGATTCCCAATGAAGATATCCTAATCAATATCCCCTACCAGTTTCAAATATCTGCTAATGAATACGGCAGAGTGCATGGATTTTTTAGTGAAAATGTTTTTTATATTGTTTGGCTAGACCCCGACCACAATCTTTACAGTTGAAATTATAGCTGAAGGAAGAAGGAAGAAGGAAGAAGGAAGAATGCAATCCAAACAAGTGAACTCGTACTTAAGATGCGAGACTTCTTGAAGAAGTTGGGAATCTCAAACAGTCTGGGACTCACTCCGACTAAAGAAACCGGGTTTTTTACCTGATCAGGAGGCTGCGACGAAGTATTTTTGTAAAAAAACTTGGTTTCTGAACCCCATGCGTCCAGGACTAATTTTAAGAAAGTTTTGCATAGAGAGCTGAAATAAAATTAACGCTTAAAAAGCCTACTCCTAGTACAAGAATGATAAAGATACCGATACTGAAAATAGACTTTAGCCGATCGCCAATTCCGGGTTTTTCTGAGTTCATTGGTCAATTTTTGCAGTAAATTTGAGAGGGACAATTCAGAAATAGTAGATTATACCAATGGGCGAACAAAAATGCAACTCCCGACAACCTCCAAACGACGATCGCCCTGAGTAGGTCGCATTTTTTAACTTTTAATCTAAAATCTAAAATCTAAAATAGTCTTGGGCATTTTTCGGTTAGCCTGGGCAGCTATTGTCGATCGCCCGAACCCGATCGCGCTAACTCCTGTAAAATAGAGAGCGCGTTGGGGCGAACCTTTTAACAGCCGGAATTGGGCGCGATCGCCACAGGCTCCCAAATACATAATAATATGGCAGTCATCCTTAACTTACTCACAAAGGTAAAAATAGAAGAGTGCCAAGAAATAATCTAAAACATATAACTGAAAAAAGGATAGAAATCGATGCTCCACCCAATCTCGCAACCTTACCCACAACGAGTAAATACTATGACCCAAAGAGCCGTGCGGAAGCCAAAACCCTCTGTTGCAAACCACTTGAGGCAAAGTTTTCCTCAAAGACACTGGCTGGAGCTGGCAGAGTACGCCTCTCTGGCGGCCTCTGGTGTGGGTTCCCTGGCGGTGGCAGTGTCGGGTCAAGCTTTTTACGGGGTGGCTCCCCTAACTTTGGCTTTGTCGCTGAATGTTGCTAACCGGTATCGATTCGAGCAGCAAGTGCGGGTGCATCAAAATTCGGAAATGGCCCAAGTCCAAAAGTCTGTCAATAAAGTCGAAAAAACGGCGGTGACGGTAATTGTTAAATTACGCAAGCAGTTGTCAGCAGATATTGCAGCGCTGCGCCAGCAAATGGCTGCCATGCCTAGGGCTGAGGGCTTTGAGGAGTCAATGGACATCCAGCGGCAGTTGGTGAGTTTAGGAGAGTCTGTAGCTTCTTTGCAAGAAATCGTGGCCTCTGCTGTGCTCGATGTCCGCCAGCAGGTGAGCGCACAACTACAAGATTTATCGATTGGCCAACAGGCGAATCTCCAAGCTGTGGAAGAGGCTATAGAGCAACTGCAAAGCGCGACGCAAGGCTTGACAGAAACTTCTATCACCAGAGACGACTGGGAAGTAGTAAATACTAGATTTTTGGAAATCCAGAAAGTCATGGCCAATTTGCAAAGCCAACTGCTAGCTCCCGCGCACCAATCGACTGCGGATTTGTCTCTGGTCCAAGCTCAAATCCACCGTTTGGAACACGAGCAGCAAGAAGTTGTCAAACCTCACCTCAAGCGCTTAATCTCAGTTGTCAAGGAGTTGCAGCACACACCAGAGAATCGTCAGTAGTCATAAGTCAGCAGTCATTAGTCATCAGTCATAAGGAAGATTTTTTGACTCTGAGATTCTGCGACTCACGCCCGATCGAGTCCTACTTTTTCGACAACTGTGTTAAAAGATTAAAAGCTAATCTGTCTAGTTCACCTGTTTTCAACCTGTTACAAGAAAAATCAATGACTGCAACCGTAACTATTGCTGATAACCCGTTACTAATCGGTCAAGGATTGCCTCCATTTGACGCGATCGAACCAGAACACGTAGTCCCCGCTGTTACCCAACTGCTGACCGAACTAGAAGCCTCGCTAGCTGACTTAGAATCGTCTGTAGAACCGACTTGGAGCGGCTTAGTAGAACCATTGCAGCGACTCGGAGAGCGTTTAAATTGGAGCTGGAGCATTGTCGGACATTTGATGGGTGTGAAAAATAGCCCGGAATTGCGATCTGCTCACGAAACAGTGCAGCCGGAAGTAGTAAAATTTTGGAGCAAGCTCAGTCAAAGCAAACCGCTTTATGAAGCTTTTAAAGCACTGCGGGCTAGCGAAAATTGGGACAGCTTAGAGTCAGCTCAAAAGCGAATTGTCGAAGCCGCTCTCCGAGACGCCCAACTCTCCGGCGTCGGTTTAGAAGGCGAGCAAAAAGATCGTTTTAATGCCATTCAATTAGAATTGGCCGAAATTACTACCCAATTTTCCAATCACGTCCTCGACGCTACCAAAGCATTCAGCATCACCCTCACAAACAAAGACGAAATTGACGGTTTGCCACCGAGTTTGTTGAGTTTAGCAGCTCAAGCCGCTCGCAGCGCGGGCGAAGAAAATGCGGATGCCGAAAACGGCCCTTGGCGGATTACTTTAGACTTTCCGAGTTACGGCCCTTTCATGCAGCACAGCACCCGCAGTGACTTGCGCGAAAAGTTGTACAAAGCTTTTATCGGCAGAGCAAGTAGCGGAGAATTGAATAACTGGCCGTTGACCGATCGCATTTTAGCTTTGCGCCAGGAAAAAGCTGCTTTGCTAGGGTTTAGTAGTTATGCCGAATTGAGCTTGGCGAGCAAAATGGCTCCCGACGTTGCAGCAGTGGAAGCTTTGTTAGAAGAATTGCGTCAGGCTAGTTATGATGCTGCTGTCAAAGATTTAGAAGAATTGAAAGCTTTTGCTGCCGAAAAAGGCGCGGCGGAAGCTGGGGATTTGAAGCACTGGGATGTAGGTTTTTGGTCGGAACGGCGCAGGGAAGAAAAGTTTGCTTTTAGTGCCGAAGAATTGCGGCCTTATTTTGCTTTGCCACAGGTATTAGACGGGTTATTTGGATTAGTAAAGCGGCTGTTCGGTGTGACAGTAACTGCGGCGGACGGTCAAACTCCTGTCTGGCACAAAGATGTGCGCTATTTCCAAATAAATGATGAAGCAGGAAATACGATCGCCAATTTCTATTTAGACCCCTACAGTCGCCCCGAGGAAAAGCGCGGCGGTGCTTGGATGGACGAGTGCGTGGTGCGCGCTAAATTTGTGGAAGCCGGAAAGACAACCACGCGGTTGCCGGTGGCTTATTTGGTGTGCAACCAAAGTCCTCCGGTTGACGGCAAACCGAGTTTAATGACTTTCTTGGAAGTCGAAACTTTGTTTCACGAATTCGGTCACGGTTTGCAGCATATGCTGACAACGGTAGACTATCCGGGGGCTTCGGGCATTAATAATGTTGAGTGGGATGCAGTGGAATTGCCCAGTCAATTTATGGAAAATTGGTGTTACGATCGCGCTACTTTGTTCGGGATGGCAAAGAATTACGAAACCGGGGAAACTTTGCCGGAACACTACTACCAAAAACTGCTAGCAGCGCGCCACTACATGAGCGGCACCGTCATGCTCAGGCAAGTACATTTTAGCAGCGTTGACATCGAATTGCACCACCGCTATCGATCGGGTGGCAGCGAAACTGTGGCCGATGTCCGCAACCGTATCGCTAAAACTACGACTGTTTTGCCTCCTCTGGAAGAAGACGCATTTTTGTGCGCTTTCGGACACATTTTTGCGGGCGGGTATGCGGCGGGGTATTACAGTTATAAATGGGCGGAAGTGCTCAGCGCGGATGCTTTTGCGGCGTTTGAGGAAGCTGGTTTGGAAGATGAAAGTGCGATCGCGTCTACAGGTAAGCGCTTCCGAGATACAGTGTTAGGATTGGGCGGCAGTTTGCACCCGATGGAAGTGTTTAAAACTTTCCGGGGACGCGAACCGAGCACTCAAGCTTTGTTGAGACACAGCGGTTTAGTTGCCGCTTAATTAAGTGTGGAATAACTGGGGATTAATGCGGGTGAATTTATCTGCATTAATCCCTTTTTTTTGTTTAATAAGATTTATACATACATATCCTGTATGTTTAGGGTGCGGTGTGCATGAAGTCTTACCGCTATAATTCATATCAAATCCGGTAGCATCGGAATTATTCATCTCTCTGTTCTCTCTCTGACTCTGTGTTCTCTGTGTCCTCTGCGGTTTAATCATTCCAATTCAACCGGAATTGATATCATGCGTAAAACCACTTTTTGCCTAACTTGTGCTGAATTCAAAATGTTTGTAGTAAAAACTAAAATATTCAGATTTTTATACTAATTCCCCCATTTTTGCTAGCTAGAATCCTGCGACCATCTGTAGGAAAAAAGCACTGCAATTTCCGGCGCGAGACTAGGCAAATTTTCATAATAGTTATAAAATTGATAACTCTAGCCACACTTTTTTTATTTGTATTAATAGGACTAAAGTCCTCACTAAAAACCACTTTTATTGGTATAACACGATCCAAGAAATATCTGTAGTTTGACACATCATCCCCAATCTTTTGGTTAAAAATCGGGCAGAAAGTGCGTTAGCGAAGCCCTCGAAGAGGATCGCCAGCAGCTTTTAGTTTAAGTTGAAGGCTGATAAAACCAGCATTGGCGAATATTTGCTGTCATCGATCACTGATTATACTTAAGTTTCCCTTTCCCGAAAATTAAATTTATATTTCGCAACATTTACGGTTTTTTTCTCGATACAGCTAATGCTTTTATTTGCAACTAAAAATCGACGCTTTTACCGAATCTTTAAGATAGAGTGGCAACAGCGAGCTTTTTTTAAATTTTTGATAAAGAACCGGGTACTCGGCGTCAAAACGGTAAAAATTTTAGGTAGAAACTAAAAAAATTAGTTGGGATTAATTTGAGGATTGTAATAAAAAATATTTGTATATATGATAAAAAGTAAGGATTGATAGTCAATCGTTCACCTACAGATTAAGAATTTCATGGATATTCAATTAATTAATATCGGTTTTGGTAACATTGTGTCTGCTAATCGAGTGATTGCCATTGTCAGTCCAGAGTCAGCGCCAATTAAGCGGATTATTACTGATGCGCGGGAGCGGGGACAACTGGTTGACGCAACTTACGGCCGCCGCACGAGAGCGGTAATTATTACAGATTCGAGTCACGTCATCCTCTCGGCGATTCAGCCGGAAACGGTTGCTAATCGTTTTGTGGTGAGCAAAGACGGTCCAGGTCGGGATGATTGAGGTTTGTCAGTTGCAATTTGAGCGTTTACAGTCTAAAGTAAGCGGAAACTTAAATTGTTACACGTTTCTATTCTCAAAATGAAATCTGGTAAATTAATTGTTCTGACGGGGCCTAGCGGTGTAGGGAAAGGCACCTTAGTACGATCGCTCCTCAATCGCCATTCCGAATTGTATCTTTCGGTATCGGTGACAACTCGTGAGCCCCGTGAGGGAGAAATTGAGGGACAGCACTACTATTTTGTCAGCCGCAGCCACTTTGAAAAAATGGTTGAGGCTGGAGAGTTGGCGGAATGGGCCCAGTTTGCCGGTAATTTTTACGGTACTCCTTATTTTGGTCTCAAGCAAGGAATTGGTGAGGGAAAATGGGTAATCCTCGAAATTGAGTTGGAAGGGGCTAGGCAAATTAGGAATAATTTTCCAGAGGCGCTGCGAATTTTTATTTTACCTCCTTCTTGGGAAGAATTGGAACGGCGGCTGCGGAGTCGGGGTCAAGATTCCGAAACTGCGATCGCCCGTCGGTTGCTGCGGGCTAAAGAGGAAATTGAAGCGGCAGGGGAATTCGATTTCCAAGTTGTTAATGACGAGTTGGAAGTTGCTTTGAAAAAGCTAGAATCAATACTTAATTTGGTTGAGCTTTCAGGTAACTAATGACTAATGACTAATGACTAATTACCCATTTCTCCGTCCTGGCTAAAACTTCGCTACTTTGTTTGATAGCAACACAAACTTTTAAATTCAATTCCAGAATATTCAATGAAGGCGAAATTTTTCTCAACGGTTCAATTTCGCGAGCAGAACAGCCCAACATTTCCATATAAGCTAGCGTCCAGCCAATAGCTGCAATGTCCCCTACATTGCCTTCTCCGGCGCAAAGGTAACAATCCAATTCGCCCTCGGGCCCACACTCAGGACAAACCCAATTGCCCAGTTGTGAATTGGGCAGATTTATGCGGGAGGCGGATGCAATTGTTAATGCTTTAATATGATTTTGAACTACTTGTTTAAAACCTCGGTTTTGGTCGCTGCGGTGGTCGGAATTACCGTGCGATCGCCCGATTGCTACTGCTTGCTGTTGTGGCGAAGCAACAGAGGCTGTTTGGTTCTCCCTGGTTACTCTAAATTCGCCTAGGTTCGCAGTTAGCTGAATACCATAGTCTTTCGACTCTTCAGTCTGAGAGTGGTTGAGTGCGCTGGAGGAATCGGGTTCGGAAGTTGTGAAGGATTGTTCTATGCGATCGGCAAAATCTTGCATTGAGAGATGATG
The DNA here is from genome assembly GCF_036700645.1 of Microcoleus sp. S36b_A4. Taxonomy (NCBI): domain Bacteria; kingdom Bacillati; phylum Cyanobacteriota; class Cyanophyceae; order Oscillatoriales; family Microcoleaceae; genus Microcoleus; species Microcoleus sp. S36b_A4. The sequence goes on from NZ_JAUBPI010000016.1 coordinate 81,908, forward strand.
TTCGATCGCCAAAGACCAAGTTCTTTTATGTCGGAGGTCGCCATATTTTCTGGCTTCTTCCTCAGTAATGCCGATCGCCGCAGCCTCTTGGCGCAGCACATTCATCGAAGTCATAAAAACCTCGCGGTAGCTTGGAAACCCAGTGGCTTTAGCCCTGGGAGGAAAAAGGACACGGGATACTTTAGTATCCCGTCAACAGTCTTAAAATCCATAATTGTACCCATCCTTTTGATGAATAGAAAAACAATATTTGTGATTGATTCCTTCGACTAATCCTTGGGCTGTTGACACATTAAAACTGCCAGATGAGCGGACAGCCACTCTGCCCGTATAAGTACCCATCTTTTTGCCCGAAGTAACAACGGCTTTTACAATATCCCCTGTCTGGAAACCCTTAACAAACTTAAATCTAGGAACGTACCTAGAAGGAAATCCCAATTTATCCGTGCGGCACATTTGCCTTGAACCATGCCCCGTCGCTTTGATATTTAAAGGCTGATTCGTTGATACGGAAATTTCAGGTGTATTGCCTACGCAAGCAGCATCAAAGAAGTGGGTTTTTGGCAGTCCCAGCCGTATGCGATTGAATTTAGTCAACCCGCCAGAACCTGCAATAATCTCTTTACCTGTCGCTTTTAAGCGATTAAATAAAGCCCATCGAGTCGAGTTAACAGCAGTGGCATCCTTCAACGGACGCTTAGCTTGTGCCACGATTTTTTTCAAAACATCGGTTTTTTTTGCCAAGAATATCTTGATGTCTTTAGTCCCTTTTTTTGTGTTGCAAGGTTCGCAAGCTAAGCACAGGTTAGATATTCTATTAGTTCCGCCCGACGCTCTAGGATGAATGTGTTCAACTTGTAGCGCTACATTCTCTATGCCACAGTAAGCGCACCGCCTATTCCATTTAGCAAGAAGATACTCGCGGACTTCGTAGCCTTGCAGCTCTCCTTGTTGATACTCAATCCCTGAAATCTCCGGGTTTTCCATTTTTTGTAAATCAAACCTAACCAATTCCTGAAAAATCGTCTTAACGGGTGCAAGCTTTGATAGTTTGTTGACCCAAGTTAAAGTCGTATCTACTCGGTGTTGGAGGCTGGGAGCTAACCAGGCTTTGGATCTAGTTCGGTTCAAAAATCTCGCTTGGCGATACCTTGTCTGCCGACTTCTGCGGTTGCGCCGCAGAGAACGACGCGACTCTAGCAATGCCTTGATCGTTTGCCCGCGATGGGTTAATTCGGCTACCCAGATCAGATTGGAATTCAGAAGTAGACCAAACCCAGTAACTTTTGAACCGGGGTCAATCTTTAAAGTGACAGGCTGTGGGTCTTGAGCTACCTTTTTTTTCAAAATTATAGTGAAAGGATAAAGCCTGAAAACTTTACATTTGCCAACCTTTAACAGTTTGCGTGCCAAAGATGGTTTGCATGGTGTTAGTGGTTTGCGGTTAGCATCTAGAACGAAAACGTAATTTGGTTGGATAGACATTGTTGTGTCCCTTCGATTTCTCGTAAAGTTCGCTTTGCCAATGTTATAAGGGCTTTTTACGCTTGCAACACTATTCCAGTGACCTTAGAATTGTTTAATTGCAAACAACAGAGCGGAAAACTAGCGTCGCATTTTCCGGTGTTTTGACCCCCATAACGTAGCCAGTTAAGGCTTAGGCGGGTAAGCACGGCTTCAGTTTATTTGCTGAAGCCCCGTGTCTTTAGACCGGGGTTGCTTACTGTATCTGATATCATTAGTTTGTTTGCAGTTAAAATTACGATCGCCGGCTCAGCCTACAAATAAATTACCTTAGATATACTACAATAGTCCGGACTATTTTGAGATCCTAGTCGGAAACCCTTGATTTTCCGTTAGGAAGTCGATTATGCAATCGCCCTGAAACCCTTATTTTACGCTTGGCAATCGCACACTGTCCGAAGCATTGATAGTAGCCTAAATCTAAAATCTAAAATCTAAAATCTAAAATTGGATGACTTCAATTCTTCCCGATACAGCTTTATCTGTTGCCGGACTAACATCATACCTGCAAGACTTGTTGGAGGGCGATCGCAACCTGCAATCAGTTTGGCTGACAGGCGAGGTGTCGAACGTTTCGCACCACCCCAGCGGCTGCTTTTTCACTCTGTGCGACACCGACAAAAGCGCTGCTATTCGCTGCGTGGTGTGGAATTCTCAGCGGCAAAAATTGGTGCAAATGCCGGAAAAAGGCGAACAGTTGCTGGTTTTGGGAAGCATCCGGGTTTACAAAAATCGCGGCGAGTACCAGTTGACTGTTGTGCAATCGCTACCGGCTGGGGCAGGATTGCAGGCTTTGCGGTTGCAGCAATTGCGATCGCGCTTGGATGCTGAGGGTTTCTTCGATCCCGCCAGAAAGCGCCCGATTCCCGCACACCCGCAAATCGTGGCCGTGGTGACATCCGATACTGGCGCTGCTTGGGGAGACATTCAGCGGACTCTAGCCCAAAGATATCCGGGTTTGCGGGTGTTGCTGTCGCCGACAGGAGTGCAGGGAGAATTGGCGGCTGCTGCCATTGCTAGGGCGATCGCCCGCGTAGAATTGGACGGTAGGGCTGATGTGATCGTTTTAGCGCGCGGCGGCGGTTCTGCGGAAGATTTGGCTTGTTTTAATGATGAGAGAGTTGTCAGGGCGATCGCGAATTGTGCGATTCCAATTATCACTGGTATCGGGCACGAAAGAGACGAATCTCTTGCCGATTTAGTAGCAGATAAACGAGCCCACACTCCAACAGCGGCGGCGGCTCAAGCTGTACCAATTTTAGCCGATATTTACTTTGAACACAAGCAGCGAATGGTCAATTTAGCAAACGCTGTACGGGCCAGATTTCAGGCAGAAGAAGAGCATTTACAACTATTACAAAATCGATTAAAACGCTTGCCTGCGACATCCCGAACTTTGCGGCAAGCAACTGGTAAACTGGAGGTATTGCAAGAAAAGTTATCCGCACTGAATCCGGCTGCCGTTTTGCAAAGGGGTTATGCGGCGGTAATCCAAAGTGACGGTACGATTGTCCGCACAACTGACGGTTTGGAATTGGGAGAAGAATTGACTGTGAGGTTGAGTCGGGGCGTGCTGAAAGTTAAGATTGTAGAAGTATTGGATGCGGAAGAAAAGTTATGATTGATTCGCAGTTGCGCCAGTCTGACTGGAATTATGAGGAAACGGTCGATCGAATTGAAGCGATTATCGATCGGGTGGAATCGGGAGAGTTGCCTTTAGAGGAGGTTTTCGAGCAGTTTGGGATGGCTGTGGAGTGTTGGCAGGAGTGCGAAAGATTTTTGGCGCGGGGGAAGGAACAGATGGATTTGTCGATCGAGCTTTTGGCTGCGGAACCCGATTTTTAAGCGCAGATTAACGGGGATTAATGTGGATGAAATAGCGCGTTTTGTCGAAAGTCCGACAGCGGATTAATTCCCTGTCTAATAGCGAAAGTCCTCGCTATTAGGAGTGTTAAACTCATGATACTAAATCTGGGTTGGCTACCCCCTTTCTCCTTACCAAACGCCGAATCAGCATCGACATTCTTTGCCTAGAAACCGGGTTACTTTGCATAACTCTTTTATTTGAATCTTTTAGTCAGATTCATCTTCCGATATTGCTTGATACTCCAAAAGCTGTTCCCCTCGGATAATCCACAATTTACCCGTAACTTCTGCCGCCTCCAATCCGCGAATTAATATTTCTACTGCCGCTTGCAAATCTTGCGGTTTCGCTTGAGAAGGCAGACGCAGTAACACAACCCCAGAATAATCAGAAGGATTGTAGCGGAGGCGATTGCCAAACCCCCTATCCAAAGTCACCAAACATCTACCTTCCCTCCGACAGATATCAATCAACAATCCATCCGCTGTTGAACTCAAATTTTGTTCCCTTCCCGTACAGTCGCAACATCGTGGCCAGCTAAACGTAACAGCGAAACAACGCGGATGCTGCCCAAATTTTCATCAAGTTTTAACTTCACTTTAAAACTACCTTTTTTTCACCCACAGGAATTTCGACATAACAATCTCATGCCAACTCAGCCCCATAAGCAATACAAGCCAAAACGTCTTCTCGTTCAATTCCCGGATATTCCTCAAGCAATTCTTCAAAAGTCATTCCACTAGCGAGAAAGTCAAGAATCAGAGAAACCCAGATGCGATGACCGCGAATACAGGGTTTGCCAAAGCAGATATTCGAGTCGATTGAGATGCGAGACAGTAAATTATTTTGAGTCATGTCTTTTCAATTACATATTTTCCATTGATTCATTTTAATGAATTTTACGATTGAGTTGCGGGGGCCCATAAACCGGGTTTGATGGACGACAATATTTCGTTTCAACCCGCAGATGTGGCCAAAAACCCGGTTTCTTCTGTCGGTGGGAATTCATAAACCGGGTTTGATGGACGAAAATATTTCGTTTCAACCCGCAGATGTGGTCAAAAACCCGGTTTCTTCAGTCGATGGGAACCCCTACAAGTCATCACCATCTCCCCAAATCTCCGCTAACTTCTCCAACAAATCTTCAGCAATCAGATTCAGTTCCGCTTTCACATCCTCCTCAATATCTGAAGCTTTCTCAACAGGTGAAGATTTATCACGAGAGAAAGATATATCTCTATTTCCCAAACCTCCACTGCTAGAACCACTTCCCGCTAAAGCCTTCCCCCCTTCATATCCCCAGTCAGATTTCTCACTACTGTGCAAAACTTTATTCAAAATTGCCACAATTTCAGAAATAGATTTGTTTTGCAAATTCTCCCGAACTTGTGCTTGTACGGGGTCATCTTCTCCCAAATCAGATAGCAACTCTTCAATTTCACCTTGCAACAGCGGAATTGCCAACTCAATCCGATCCAAATAATCCCACAATTCCTCAACTGGTTTGAGATTAGTTAGATAAATTTCTTCATTTCCCTCCTGAATTTCCACAGCCGGAATAAAGCCCAAAACTTTCACCTTATCGAAAGGTTCGGCAAACTGAACGACGATATATGCAATGCGGTTTCCTCGCACTTCCGGCAGAGAAATCGCCGATTCTCCAAGCTGAACCGGACAGCATTCTATCTTGCCAATCCCCGGCAAAACCAAATCGCCGACATCCAAAACCGCCCGCATTGCTGGATTCCAACTATCACCGCCATCAATATCGGTTTCCATTTCCATCCATTCCAAAAAATAGTTAACCGCCCAAACCGCCAGGGTGTTGAAATAAACCCGCTTGCCTTTTTGCGGATTAGCTTGCTCAGAAGCAAATTGCAGAGCTAAATTGCGGGCAGTTTGCTCCAGAGGAATTTGTAACAAATAAGTATCCATGCTATTCACCATTATTCCTCCGGTTGATATCCACATTCTTTAGCAATTCTATTGCCAATCTCTTTGACGAGTTCAAAACCTGTTCTTTTCCAGTGAGAGTTGAGCGTTTGATAGTCAATATTTAAGTCTCTGGCAATTACCGATAATTTATCAGGAGGGCCTTTCAGCAGCAATCGCACGGCTCTCCTGAACTTATGGTTATAAGTTTCTCTAATCAGAAAAGCAAGCTAATACGCGATTCCTAAAATTATTAAA
>NZ_JAUBPI010000168.1:0-6247 GCF_036700645.1 Microcoleus sp. S36b_A4
TAATTTACAACTCTAAACGCCTACTTTCTTTGAATTCAGTTTAATTCTCTTAATCCTTTCCTTCAGGGCACTACCCAGGACGACCAAAAACCGACAAATCTCTTACTAAAATTGGTCGATTTTGATGCAGTTTTTCGGTAGGATTGTTACAATGATGACAAACAATTCTTTCTGATAAAATGCTCAGTCCCAAGAAAATTTTTCCCTCAACTTGAGTACAAGTTTCAACCCTGACTCCAGGCAAGGCTAATAGATAGTCTAGATGGAAGCTCATAACGGTAAATGTATTAGTAGGTACATTTTACACCATAAACTCAGGAGAGCCTCGCATTTTATCATAAATTGAAAAGAGCGATCGACCTTATATAATAGAAACTTGTTACGATCGCCCTTTATCCCCCTATCATGCTTCAAATCCGCCGTCGTCCCCCCAGCACATCCGTCTCCGTACTCTACCTCAGCTACCAAATCGCGGTACCCGACGCCGAACCCCAGCACATCCTCGAAGAAATCGTCTGGGAAAAAGAAGCCGAAGTAGCCCAAAAGCGCGATCGCACTCCCTTATCCGAACTTCACAAAAAACTCCCCTTCGCACCGCCAACTCGCGACTTTCTTGCCGCCCTTAAAAACGGCAAAACCACACCCGCTATCATCGCCGAAGTCAAAAAAGCTTCTCCCAGTAAAGGCGTAATTCGCGAAGATTTCGATCCGGTGGCGATCGCCCTAGCTTACCAACAAAACGGCGCTAGCTGCATCTCCGTACTCACCGATGAAAAGTTTTTTCAAGGTAGCTTCGACAACCTCGCTAAAATCCGTGCCGCCGTCGATTTACCCTTACTTTGCAAAGAGTTTATTATCTATCCCTACCAAATTTATCTCGCCCGCATTCACGGCGCTGATGCCGTACTTTTAATCGCCGCCATTCTGTCTGATAAAGACTTACAATACTTTGTCAAAATTGTCAAGACTTTGGGCATGACAGCTTTAATAGAAGTTCACACTCTCGAAGAACTCGATCGAGTATTAACCCTAGAAGGCGTTAACCTGATCGGCATCAACAACCGCAACCTAGCAGACTTTTCCGTCAGTTTAGAAACCACCAGCCAACTATTAGCCTCCCGCCAAACCGAAATCCAAGCAAAAGGCATCCTCATCGTCAGCGAGTCAGGAATCCACACTCCCGACGACCTCGCTAAACTTGCCACCGCCGGAGCCGAAGCCGTCCTCATCGGCGAATCTCTGGTCAAGCAGCCCGATCCGGGCGCCGCTTTAGCCTCCCTTGCCGATCACCCTCCCAGCCTGTGAAAGGCGAGACCGCTTGACAAAGCACCCTTAATTCTGATAAAAAATGATTAAGTAGGTAAATAATGAGAATTTCTAGCCTGCATCGACTCAAGCGCTACTGTAAAAAAGAAATAGCACTGAAAGCTATATTGCATAGAAATATTTTGCCAGAAAGCAATTAAATCTATTCTGTAAGCCTGTCGATCGCAAAATTTAGCGTGTGCAACGCCCCCAGCCCCGAATATTTGATCGGCAAAGCAGGGGTTATTGTACGGTTAGAAAACAAATAAAAAATCGGGCATCTAATGTTCACCTGTGATGCCTCATGCAATTGCAGTGGGGTGTCGGTTCGCTGAGGTATGTTAGCTTTCATGGAGCCAATCCCCCTTCCTTCGTACATTCATTATGAATTGCTACTTCAATTGTTAGAACGCAAAACGATGTTTGCTGTCAGTCCACAATCGCCGCAGCAGCAACAAGTGCACCAACTTATTATTACACTGCGTAAAGCCCTTGCCATTCAAAAGCAATTAGAACAAAGCTGCGAGCGATCGAACTTAGCGGTAGAACATCGCTGGTCTCTAAATGAAATTAACCACAAGGGAGTTAAAAGTTAAAAAACTTAGAGTAGCGACGTGACGTATCGTATTTGATTTATTCTATATAACTCCCACAGAAAAACTTAGGACAATATCATGGACAACAAATTAATGCTGATGATTCCCGGCCCGACGCCGGTACCTGAAGCGGCCTTGTTAGCGATGGCAAAACACCCGATGGGCCACCGCAGCAAGGAATTTGACGGGATTTTTGCAGAATGTACGGAAAACCTCAAATGGCTGCACCAAACAAAAAGTGACGTGCTGAGTTTAACGGTTTCTGGTACCGGCGCAATGGAAGCTGGGATAATTAATTTCTTGAGTGCGGGCGATCGAGTTTTAGTCGGATGCAACGGCAAATTTGGTGAACGTTGGGCTGAAGTCGCCGAAGCTTATGGTTTAAACGCCGAAATTATTAAAGCCGAGTGGGGCCAACCTTTAGACCCCGAAAACTTCCGCGAAAAACTCGAAGCAGATACAGAGAAGCAAATCAAAGCTGTCATCATCACCCACTCGGAAACCTCTACCGGCGTCCTCAACGACCTCGAAACCATCAACCGCCACGTTAAAGCCCACGGTGAAGCTTTAATTATGGTCGATGCTGTCACTAGCTTAGGCGCTGTCAATATTCCGATGGACGCTTGGGGAATCGATGTCATTGCTTCGGGTTCTCAGAAAGCTTACATGATTCCTCCAGGTTTGGGTTTTGTGGCCGTCAGTCCCAAAGCTTGGGAAGCTTACAAAACTGCGAAACTGCCCCGCTATTATTTGGATTTGGGCAAATATAGCAAAGACGCTGCCAAAAATACCACTCCTTTTACTCCCCCTGTCAATATGTTTTTTGCCCTGCAAGCATCGCTGCAGATGATGAAAACAGAAGGGTTAGAAAATATTTTCGCGCGGCACAAACGGTTGATGACAACTACTCGCGCTGCTGTAAAAGCTTTAGGTTTGCCGTTGTTTGCTGCTGACGATGCCGCCAGCCCTGCGATTACTTCGGTTATGCCGCCAGCATCCGTAGATGCTCAAAAAGTGCGGACTTTGATGAGAAAGAGATTTGACATTGCTCTCGCCGACGGACAAGACCATTTGAAAGGTAAAATCTTCCGAATCGGTCATTTGGGCTTTGTGTGCGATCGCGATATTCTAGCAGCAATTTCCTCTTTAGAAGTAGTGTTGCAAGAATTGGGTCATGAAGGCTACACTCCTGGTGCCGGCGTTGCCGCTGCTGCCAAGTTCTTGGCTGAATCCTAATCCAAGTTATTAAAGGATTTTGGATTTTGGATTCTCTCTAAAATCTAAAATCCTTTTAATATGCTTCGGATAACCAATCAAAGATTTTATCCAACTGTTCGAGAGTGACTAAACCGTATTGCCACAGAACCATCGGCAAGGAATTCGGGTCTTTATCGCGCTGCGGCTGTTTGTCACCGCCACGACGTTCAGCGACAGCAATTGACGCGGGCGAAATTGCCAAATCTTCTTGTAAAAAGCGAATTAATCGAGTGTATTTAGCGGGTGCCATGTGATTTCACCTCTAAGTATAGGACACCATTTTCTGATGTGAACCTGATGTTTTTGATGAGTAATAAGCCAGTTTTAAATTTGTCTTGTTACCGTTGATAGCTTTTAAAACGCTATTAGCGGTTGAACTGCCAAACGTAATGCTGAGTGCTACTGTAAAGCTAACCTTTCCCAAAAAGTGAAAGGTTTTGCAATTTTCCTGATGTCGGCCCGATCGACTTGCGATCGCGATCGAACCTAAACTGAATACCTCGGCATCTTTGCAGCGCGAATCAGAATAAATTCTGCTACCTAAAACTACTAAACCAAGTTCAGAGTTTAACTTCATCTGCCAAAATGCAGAATCCGCAAATCTACTTCGACAAAATTAGTTAGATATTTCGATCAAACCCGAAACTGCTACCAGAAGTTAAGTTTGCCAATTCCCGCCAATTAACTTGGCTCGTAGCATATTACTTTAGATAGGTTTAGTAGATTTACCTCGATCGCCAGAACTTCCAGAGAATTTCTTTTCGTGTTGCTACACCTTGAGGCTGAGTATCGTCTCTCAGGATTGGTAACGAGTCGCTGACTCGTCTCATACCTGCGACCAACCATCTACAGCTTCCGGAAACAAGCTCAAGTCCTGACTGACTGAGATCGACATCGTAGCAAATCTTTGGGTGTTTGTACTGAATCTTACATTAATATCTTAACAAATTTAATCAATTTTTGTAAAGTTTCTAAATTTTCGCCGGTATTCCGAAGGTAGGGGGATCTCTGGGCGATGCAAACCGGGGGATTTTGTCTGTCTCCAGCTTTTACTTACTGAAACAGTCCGAAGTTTTACTGGAAAAACTCGATTTCAATACGATCGCCCACTTTGACACCGAGTTCAGCAGCTCGCCCGCCCCGAAGTTCAATAACTCGATCGACAGCAGTATCGGGCCCGTAGGTAGGACAAGGATCTGCAGTACAAGGAGGTGCAGAAACTTCGATCGCCTCAACCACCCCATCCCGGATAAAAATCATATCCAGAGAAATCTTGCAATTTTTCATCCAAAAATTGACCCGCCGCGTCGGTTTAAACTCAAACAGCATTCCTCTGTCATCCGGCAAAGAAGTTCTGTACATTAAACCCATAGCCTGTTGTTCCGGTGTTTTCGCCACTTCGAGTTCGATTGGGCGATCGCCTATCCGAGCTCTAGCAGCAACAGGCAGCACTTGACCCGATGTTTTCGCCGTCGGAGACTGATCCGCCAAAATACCAGTAGCACCAGCATTCGCGACAGGTAAAGTCGGCGAACATCCCAGCAAAAATATACTTACTCCAATACCGAGCAAATTAGTTAAATAACTCATAATGATTTTAGATTTTAGATTTTAGATTTTAGATTGGGCATAGGGCATGGGGCATGGGGCATAGGGCATGGGGCATGGGCATTGTTGACTAATGACTAATGACTAATGACTTCTTCAAGCTTCCCGCATCACATAGCCAACACCGCGCACCGTCTGAATCAAACGCTTTTCGCCCTCATCTTCTATCTTGAGCCGCAGATAGCGGATGTAAACCTCAATCACATTCGACTCGCCCAGAAAGTCGTAACCCCAAACGTTTTCCAGAATTTGTTCCCGAGTCAAAACCTCGCGGGGATGTTCCATCAAATACTTTAGCAGCTCATATTCCTTCATCGTCAGGTCGATCGCCCGTCCATTGCGTAAGGCCCGCCTAGATGCTAAATCCAAAACTAAATCGCCAAACCTCAATTGTTCGTTGCTGGTGTTATCCGGCTGCAAATACAAGCGCACCAACTGCAAAAACTCCTCAGTGCGGTAAGGTTTGAGAAAATAATCATCCGCCCCAGCTTCCAGACAAGCTACGCGATCGTCAACTGTATCACGACCGACCAATAGCAGTACCGGCACCCGATTGCCAATACTTCTGAGGTAAGAACACAGTGACAGCCCCGACTCAGGGCCAAGTATCCGATCAATTACAATCAAAGCTGGCTGCAATTCACTGGCTAAATGTTGACCGGTGGCGGTATTAGAAGCCACTACCGGTTCGTAGCCGGAGGATTTTAAGTCGAGACTCAAGTGTCCGGCGAGAACTTCGTCTGTTTCAACTAGCAGGACACAGGGATTGCGATCGAGAGTAATTGCAGCCATTGAATTGACCGGTGAAGACCATAACTGTTCTAGCACGTCTTAAGGAAGAGAGGGAGAGTGGGAGAGAGGGAGAGGGGGAGAATGGGAGAGTGGGAGAATTACCAATTACCAATTAAACTATTTGGCATTTAAATAGAAGCTCGATCGCCCCGGGCTATCCTGCCCGCCCCACGAGAGTTTAAGTAAAAAGTAGCTTACAAATTAAATGCGCTACAGCTTACCAATTACCAAATTGAATAATTTATGACCATCATCGTATTCGGCAGTATCAACATCGACCTAGCAGCAAAAACTCCCCGGTTGCCGCAGCCAGGGGAAACTATCATCGGTAGCAATTTTTTCACAGCCGGCGGCGGCAAAGGAGCAAATCAAGCCGTCGCGGCCGCCCGTCTCGGCACTTCTACCAACATCATCGGCCGCGTCGGCAACGATAAATTTGCTGAAGAATTATTGACAAATTTACAATCTTATGGTTTAAGTACAGACAATGTATTAATAGACCAAAATACTCATTCAGGAGTGGCAATTATCGCGGTAGACGAGACAGGTCAAAATAATATTAAGCTGTTCGACATCTAAACTGCATTAACTAAGTTACCTTTGTTTTTGATTTTTCGGTTCCATTTCATAATTAATTCTCCTTCATTTAAAAGTTTATGTAACAGTGATTCTAGTTTTTCAATGGATTC
>NZ_JAUBPI010000169.1:0-6226 GCF_036700645.1 Microcoleus sp. S36b_A4
AACGTCTTAAGTTTAACTCCAATCAGGCAACTTAATGTTTTGTTACATAGATTGGTTTTTTCCCGCCTATCTACTTAAGCGCTATAATCAAAAAGCTTTATTTTTAGTCCATAACCCCGAATTATGAGAAGTTACTACTGCGGCGAACTACGAAGCGAACACATCGGAGAGACTGTCACCCTTTACGGCTGGGTGGATCGCCGCCGCGATCATGGCGGGGTGATTTTTCTGGATGTGCGCGATCGATCGGGTATCGTGCAAATTGTCAGCGATCCTGAACGCACCCCCGATTCCTATCACGGGGCTGAGGCTTTGCGTAGCGAATACGTGGTTAAAATTACTGGGCGAGTCAGCCACCGCCCCGAAGATTCCCTCAACCCGAAATTGCCTACGGGTGAGGTGGAAATTTATGCTGACGAAATTGAGTTGTTGAATGCGGTTCGCAAACAATTACCGTTTCAGGTGGCGACGGCGGAAAATGAAAGCGTGCGGGAAGATTTGCGGCTGAAATATCGCTATTTGGACTTGCGGCGTGATCGTATGAGTCGCAATTTGCAGCTTCGCCACCAAGTTGTGAAAGCTATGCGTCGCCACCTGGAAGATGTGGGAGGTTTTATTGAAGTTGAAACACCGATTTTAACGCGATCGACTCCTGAAGGTGCGAGAGATTATTTAGTGCCCAGCCGCGTCAATTTGGGCGAATGGTACGCTTTGCCGCAGTCGCCGCAGTTGTTCAAACAATTGTTAATGGTTTCCGGTTTGGACAGATATTATCAAATTGCGCGCTGTTTCCGCGATGAAGATTTGCGCGCCGACAGACAGCCGGAGTTCACACAATTAGACATGGAAATGAGTTTCATGTCTTTAGAAGAAGTTATCGAATTAAACGAAGGTTTAGTCTCCCAGATTTTCCAAAGTGTCAAAGGGGTAGAATTGCCTCGTCCTTTTCCGCGCTTGACTTACGCTGAAGCAATGGATCGCTATGGTAGCGACAAACCAGACACTCGCTTCGGTTTGGAATTAGTCGATGTTTCCGATTTGATGAAAGATTCGGGATTTAAGGTATTTTCCGGGGCGGTTGCTGCGGGCGGAATTGTGAAAGTTTTGCCGATTCCGGGCGGGAATGATGCGATTTCTAATGTACGGATTAAACCGGGCGGCGATTTGTTTAAGGAAGCCAGCGAAGCCGGTGCGAAGGGATTGGCTTACATCCGCGTGCGGGATAACGGCGAAATTGATACGATCGGCGCAATTAAGGATAATTTGACGGAAGCGCAAAAACAGGAATTGCTCGATCGCACGGGCGCGCAACCCGGTCATTTGTTGTTGTTCGCAGCGGCTGATGTGACAACTGTCAATAAGACTTTGGATAGATTGCGTTTGTTCGTGGGTAACGAATTGGGATTGATTGACAAAGACAAGATGAATCTGCTGTGGGTGACAGATTTCCCGATGTTTGAATGGAACGCTGATGAGAAGCGTTTGGAAGCATTGCACCACCCGTTTACTGCGCCGCATCCTGACGATATTAACGATTTGAAAACTGCGAGGGCTCAAGCTTACGATTTGGTGTTAAACGGTACAGAAGTCGGCGGCGGTTCTCTGCGGATTTATCAGCGGGAAGTTCAGGAAAAGGTGTTTGAGGCGATTGGCTTATCGACTGAGGAAGCTTACAATAAGTTTGGCTTTTTGTTGGATGCGTTTGAGTATGGAACTCCGCCCCACGGAGGCATTGCTTACGGTTTGGATCGGTTGGTGATGCTGTTGGCTGGTGAGGAATCGATTCGCGATGTGATTGCGTTTCCGAAGACGCAGCAGGCGGGTTGTTTGCTGACGAATGCGCCGGCTGGTGTGGATGAGAAGCAGTTGAAGGAGTTGCAAGTGCGATCAACTTATACGCCCAAGTCATAAGTATGTAAAATACCTTGACCATTCTCAATAATCCTTTCAGGGCGGACTCGCGTGCCCCCCGCGAAAATTCATCTGTTGTGGAACAGGCATCTTGCCTGTTCTTGAGAATGGTGCAAGATTTGTGATAAAATAGAGTTAGAAAAAAAATGTTTTCGTATTAACACTTTTTTTAACGGCTATGGCAATAATTACGATTCAAGTTGATGAAAATATTAAGACAGCGTTTGAAGAAGCTACTCCTAAGACTCAGCAAGAGTTAAGTTTGATTATTCAATTGTTTTTTAGAGAAAATTTACACAATAAAACTTTAACGCAGGTTATGGCAGAAATTTCCGACCGAGCCATGCAGCGAGGCTTAACGCCTGAAATTTTACAAGACATTTTAGCAGATAATAATGACGAATAGATTTGTCATTGATACGAATGTTTTAATCAGTGCTTTACTGTTTAAAACCTCAGTCCCATTTCTGGCGATTGAGTTGGCAGAAACAAAAGGAATAATTTTATATTCTGAAACGACTTTAAATGAATTAGAGCAAGTTTTAAATCGTAAAAAGTTTAACAAGTATCTTTCTTTGGAAGATCGGCAAGTATTTTTACTGAAATTTATCAGTTCATCCCAATTAGTTTCTATTAGAGAAAGTATCACTGTTTGTCGAGATGAAAAAGATAATAAGTTTTTAGAGTTGGCTGTTAGTGGTAATGCAAATGTAATTGTTACGGGTGATTTGGATTTATTGGTATTAACTCCTTTTCAAGGAGTCGAAATTGTTACTCCCGATATGTTTATTGAGAGATTTAGTTAATGCCATAATTACATGGCACTTTTTTAGACTAAAAACACTATAATTATCATAGATGTCCTTGCGTTTCCGAAGACGCAGCAAGCGTGCTGTTTATTGGCGAATGCGCCGTCTGATGTGGATGAGAAGCAGATGAAGGAGTTGCAAGTGCGATCGACTTATACGCCGAAGTCATAAGGCGATCAGGGCTTAGGCGAAGCCTATGTGTCATGCTGAGAGAAGGGAAGCATCTCAGTTGAAATGCCTAAGTCATAATTATGAAGCACCTTGATAATTTAACCATTCATAGGTTCCGAGGCCTGCGAGATTTTAACTTGCAGGACTTGGGCAAAATCAACTTATTGGTTGGTGCGAATAACTCAGGGAAAACCAGCGTTTTAGAGGCAATATCAACACATTGTTCAAATGCCGTGTTGACTGTTGATACAGTCACACCTTTTTCTTATGGGATCGAAGAATTGCAAGTTGAATTGCTCTCAGAAGCAACTTTTCAGCGTTTTAAGCCGGAAGTGATAAAGTTACTGCAAGGGATAGATTCAGGAATTATTGATTTAGCAATTCTGTCGCATAGGGGCAAGCGTCCCAGTCTTTATATCGCTCATAAACAATTGGGAATTTTGCCGTTAAGTGCTGCGGGTGATGGTGTGCGTCGTCTGTTGTTCATTGCTTTAACGCTGAGCAAAGTTCGATGTGGAGTTTTACTAATTGACGAGATAGAAAAAGCTATTCATACTGATTCACTTTGCAGTTCTTTTACTTGGATTGTGCAGTGGTGTCAGCGATTGGATGTGCAGCTATTTGCAACTACCCACAGTTTAGAAACAGTTGATGCGATGTTGGGTGCTAGCGATACCGAGACAGACTTAGTTCTTTATCGTTTGGAAAAGTGGGAGTTGCAAACAAAAGTAATCAGACTTGAACGGGAAATACTGCAAAGAGTGCGGGAGGATTTGGGTCAAGAGGTGCGCGTGTGAACCCCACAGGACTGACTGGAAACCTAGTTTTTTACGAAAAGACTTGCTTCTCGTCCTTTATTCTAGTTGAAAAACATGGTTTCTGAGCGTATGGGTGCGATCGCAGGTCGGAACACGTGCGTTAAGTGCTACATTATTGACAAATCATTTTTGTAAAAGCAAAAGGCTGATCCAATGGAACCATCCAACCTTACCCGGCGACTGAAAGATTTGGAAGACAATATTAAAAAAGATTTTGCTTTACTCAAAGACTACGAAGATGCCTTACGCGATGAAGATGATCCACGTCGCAAGGGTAAATATAATCGAGCAATTGAGCAATTAAGGGAATCAGCGAATCGCTATCAGCAGGAATACGATCAACTGTATCAGCAGATAACTGGTGAATCAACTGTACAAATGCACAGCGTAGCTATGCAGTTAGAACAGATGAACAAGAAATTAGACCAATTATATGTTGGGCAGAAAGCTATTTATGGAAACATTAACCACCTGCGACAAGGACTACTAGCCCATTATGAGGCTGGTGAAAAAAATATTATTTCTGCAATCACAAATCAGTTGAATGAATCTCAAGTGACTACGATTTCTGCTTTGTTAGATGCAATAGAAGCTAACCAAGTGTCAGATGCAGAAATGCAGAAGATTTTACCAAGTATCCAGGAGGCTTTAATTATATTACAACAACGCGGCGTTACTCTACCTGTTAGTCAGGAAGAGATCGTCGAAGTGATTAATGCACCTCAAATGGATTTTAAGCATAGATTAAAGGTTGCGGTGCCTCTTATTCCTTTTATCTTGGACTATGAAGGTGAATTAGAACTAGGTACAGGAATAAATCTCAAAGAAGGTTTAAAACAGTTTATTGCGCGGTTTATAGGAGGGTAAATAGTGGAACCGCACCATCAACGTAAGCATGATTTAGAAGAAAACATAAAAGAGGAATACAAACTACTGAAGCAATTAGAAGAGGGTTTGCGTTTGGCTTCAGAGCCACAGCAGAAAACCAAATTCAACAAGGACATAGAGGAAGTTAAAAGTAGGGTGGACAATTATTATGTCGAATTAAATTCCCTAGGCCAAAGTCAACAAGATAAATATTTTCTTGTTAGTGCAATGACAAATATTACATTCAAGGAGTTGGATGCAGTGACACAGGGAATTATTTGTATGTCCATACCCTCTGATACTAACTTTTCAGTTACTCCCCCTTTGGAAAAAATGTTTAATAATCAACTGACTGGGGCTGCTCAATCAAGATTAATGACAGGGGTAATTCAAGCCAAGATGGTTAGCGACTTTGTTGACAATATGGTCAATTTAATCCCTGACTTTCCAGAAAGGCTAAAAGTAGGATTCGTTACTGAGTATCAAAGACTCCAAGGAATAGGATTAGAGGGAAATGCTCTATTTAATGCCTTACATGAATTTTCTTGCCATCATAGCTCAGACTACGATCTAAAAGCGGCAGGCTTAGCAGTTCTTTACTATCTTTTTGAAAAGTGCGAGGTGTTTGAAAGATGACTCTCTCTACAGAGGCAGCTTCTACATATAACTACTCAAGAATTTTACCTACAAAACACATCTCTACCCGTCGCTCTTTGTTGGGAGTAGGTGCTAAAATAATAGAACATTTATATCAACCGAGAACAGTCTCATCACTTTGGAGTGCTGTTTCCACGATGCCGGAAGTCGCAACCTTTGAACGGTTTGTTTTGACTCTGGATATCCTATACGCTATTGGGGCAATTGAAATGGATGCAGGCATACTTCGTAGGAGTCGTCGATGATTCATGCTGTTCGCTGTAATCATGCTTCCTTTAAAGCCGTCGAATTTAGACCCGGCTTTAATGTAGTGTTGGCAGATCGTACAGAAGAGTCTGGAAGCAAAGACTCTCGTAACGGTTTAGGTAAATCAACTTTAATTGAAATAATTCACTTTTGCCTTGGAGCTACATTGCCAACCGCTAGAGGACTGGGTTCTCAAAATTTACAAGGTTGGGCATTTAGCCTAGACCTTACACTTACTAATAAAGTTATTACAGTTACTAGAAGTATTGAGAAGAAGGAATCTCATCAGGTAGCAATTGAAGGAGATACTACTTCATGGCCTATTCAGCCGAAAGAAAAAGAAGGGCAAAGAATTCTAAGCCTGATAAAATGGAAAGCATTACTAGGAAATCTTCTGTTTGGCTTGCCAATTGATAATGAAGATCAAAAATTCAAACCTACATTTAGAGGTCTAATTTCTTATTTTATCCGCCGTGGACGAGACGCATTTTCTACTCCGTTTGAAAATCACAGAAAGCAACTTGAGTGGGATAAGCAAGTTAATAATGCTTTTTTACTCGGTTTGGCTTGGGAAGATGCGAGAGATTTACAACTTTTAAAAGATCAAAAAAAATTACTGGATAATATCAAAAAACTTAAAAAAGACACAGATACAGGAGTTGCAATTGGTATATTAGACATCTCCAAAAACAATTAAAGCCTTTGTGTAACTAGGCTGTATGACGTAAATGCAATCATCCTAAATTA
>NZ_JAUBPI010000170.1:0-5685 GCF_036700645.1 Microcoleus sp. S36b_A4
CAGTAAAACCGGAGTCAAAATCCTCCAAAGGTTTACCCTACATACTCCGACGCCTTTTGTCAATGGGGGAACTTCAGATTAAAGTCAAGTTGCTGCATCTGGATTGAATTAATAGTCAAGTTGCTGCATCTGAATTGAATTAATAGTCAAGTTGTTGCATCTGAATTGAATTACAGCAAGCGTATCTTTTCGTTTGTTCACTCAACTCAAAACCTGGACGCACCTTTGGGGTACAGCCGAGATACCTGCAAAATAGGACATGACGTAAAGTTTTGTAAATATAAGACAAAATGACTTGAAGTAGCAAAGCCTGAAATGTTTAGCAGTAAAAGATTTCCGCTTTTTGGGTCTGTACGAGGGCAGAGTAGTAATACTACTCTGCTCTAGCTGACTGAGTGTTGGCAGCTTCTGTAGGCGGAAAGGACATTGAAAAGCGGCATTGTTACAAAACTTTACGTCGTGTCCTCGGAAAGCCCGTATCTCGGCTATACCCCTATCTAGTCCAAACTGTCGGGGAGATAATTTTAGCTGATAGATCATCTAAATAGAAATCGTAAACAGGTTCTCCTGATAATTCACAGCAAAGAGGTTCAATAATTTTAGTGAACGGATTCCAAACTATTGTTACAGTCCGTTTCGTTTTCTTTCTTTGCAACTCACATTGAATATGTACTGTAGGTAGATGGATAATCATTGCACTGTGCAACCAAGCTTCTACACTCATTGCATAACGCTCTTGGATATCTAACAATTTTCGCTCTAGCTCTCTATTAGTAGCTTCAATTCGAGCTAATTCTTTGTCTAATTCATCACCAATCAAATTTTTTAACTCAATCTTGTGGCGAATCCCAGAGCTAATCGTGTTGTAATAATCCTTGAGTCTTTCTTCATCCCTAGCTCTTGCTCTTGTTAATTTAGCCTGCCAATTATCTAAAGATTTTCCAATCAATATTCCACTTTGATGTTCGATTAACTTCAACAACTCATCAAAAGGAATAGAAAATGGTGTTTCTTGATTATCCACATCCATTCTGTCAGACTCCCAAAATAAAGCATCCCCAATTTGTACTGGTGTTACTCCTGTTATTTCATTGATAATAAACGAAACTAGACCAATCCTTTTTTCTTCGGCATTCGCTGTGTAAGCCACATTACATAAAATGTAGCGAGTGGTTGATGGTTTAGCATCTACAAAACGAATTAACCCATTTTGAGGTTTGAATCTCTCTGGTATGCTTTTGTCAAATCCCGTAGCTTTTAGATAGCCATCAAATTTTACACCCAAGGCACTAATCTGCCCTTTGACAGCTAATAGTTCAGATAATTTATTTAATACTTCTGAATGATAAGTAACAAAAACACTTTGAGGTACATCAGTGATAGTTGTAAAAGTTACTTCTTCTGGTAGAGAAAGTAACGAGGCTATGTTTTCATTTAACAGCGCATTTAAAACGTGTTCCCCAGCCGGTTCAGCTATTCCGTCATGGAGAGCTACAATTTTTTCTAAAGTAGTAATTATTGGGTCTGATAACATATTTAATCAAATCAATTTTTCAAGCTTCAAAATCTTCGCCAAAAATCTGTTCATCCAGTTCTTGAATTTGCTCATATTGTTTTTGGGCTTTCAACAAATTATCTGCCAATTGCTCAAAGGCTTGATCTAATTCGGGTTTAACTTGATGCTTAAGCCAGATATCCATGACAACTTCACTAAAGTCAAATTCATCATCCACATTGCCTAAAATTGTTTCAATTTCTCCGACTACCAGTTCAAACATATTAATTTTGTCGTGCAGTATCCGCAGAATATAGTCTTCGATACTGCCTTTGAGACAGAAGTTAAAAATAAAAACATCCTGGGTTTGTCCGATGCGGTGGATACGACCAATGCGCTGTTCAATTTTCATTGGGTTCCAGGGCAGGTCATAATTAACGATCGCATTAGCAAACTGGATGTTACGTCCTTCTCCCCCTGTTTCCGATGCTAAGAGTACAGAAACATTATCCCGAAATGCGGCTATAGCCTCATCTTTCTGTTTAAGGGACATTCCGCCAGTAAATTCTGCAAAGGGGATATTTTCCGCTTGCAGCGTTTTAGCTAAATAGGTGCTAGTTGCTTTATGGGTTGTGAAAACTAAGGTTTTCTGGCGAGATTTGGAGAGCATCTCTACTAAGGTTTTTGCTTTCTCGACCTGCTTGACTTGGGATGCTCGTGCAGCTAAAGACTTCAGTTCTTCATCGGGTAGGCGGATAGTCAGTTGCTTGAGGGAGTCAGCTAAAGCATTAGGGGATGAACCCGCTCGCATTAGCAAATTAGTACGGGAGAGTCTGTCTAGTTTGTCCTCTGAAGAACGTAGATACTTGCTCAAGTCTTGGTAAAGTTTCTCCTCTCCGGCTGCCGGGGTAACGGTAATTGTGGTGGCGAAGCGTTTGGGCAGTTTGACATCTACTAGGGCGCGGGTATTTCGTACCATAACTTCCCGCATCAGAGTGCGTAACTTTTCGGGATTTTTAGGGACTCGTCCATTCTTGGAATTGACGTATTCTTTTTTAAAAGCGGCTTCTGTTTGTAGCAGTCCCGGTTTGAGGAGGGTTAGCAGATTAAACAGTTCCACAAGGGAGTTCTGCACTGGCGTAGCAGTAAGCATGAGGATAAACCGCTTATTGAGGGCGTTGACCAGTTTCCAGTTGAGGGTACTGCGATTTTTTAGATGGTGTGCCTCATCGACAACAACCAAATCCCAAGTACGACTGGTGACGTGAAGATAATGTTTAGCAGACTTAGCCGTGTTTAATGAAGCGATAATTCGCGGATTATTTGTCCAAAATTCGTCTATCGGTTGTTGTGGGTCACGGTTATCTGTGGTGATAGTAGCGATATTAAATTTGTCACTTAACTCTGATTGCCACTGGGAAACTAGGGATGCCGGAGTTAACACTAGGATGGACTTTACCATCCCCCTAGCTAAGTATTCGGCGATGATTAGTCCCGCTTCAATGGTTTTACCCAATCCGACTTCATCCGCTAGTAATGCCCGTCCACCCATTTGTCTGAGGACTTTTCGGGCTGTTTCAATCTGATACCAGTATTTGTCGATAGCAGTTAATGTGGGTAGGCAAATGAGTTGGTCATAGTCTGCCATTACCGAGAGGTTAAACAGGTCTAAACGCGCTTCGTAGAAGTTAAGCGGGTCGTATTTACCAGCTTTCAGGGCTTCTAAGGCAGTGGAAGGATTGAATTGAAATGTATAGTTTTTTTCCATATTTATAGTTTTTCCTTACTTGGTCTGCTAAACAGACCTGTCCGCTAGCCTAAAAGCTTTGCTAGGTAATAAGTGTAGTCATTATCCTTAGCGTTTGAGGCTAAGAATACGGGCGACCCACGGCTAGAACCCTTTATTGTACAGCAAGCGTTATGATGCTTGGTAGTGATACGGAAGTAGTGGTGAGACATAATCCTTGTCTCATAAGCAATACGGAGGACAGTTTTAGATCTAGTCGAGTCTCCGAAACCCTTACTGGCTATATGCTGGACTATTTTTTCAAGGTTTAAGTAAGCGCGCACTCGTTTCAGAAAATGCGTAAAAAATGGCAGGGCTTCCTCGCCCTCGGCGGTGCTGGGCCGTTAAAAAACTGTCCGAAGTATTGGTATATGAATTTAAAGCGCTGAAAATCCTTATTCGCCAGCCTCAACGATTTACAAAATGAAAAATTCTCTATCTCAAACCCTAATTTTGGATACTGTCAGCCTGATAGTAGTTTTCGGTTCTCTGTGGCTAGCTGTGATCGACCCCAGTACACGATCAGCATTTGGCAACCTAAAGACCAGAGCTCACCCGCAACCGGAAGCGCAGGGAGCTTGCGACCAAAGACTGTAGGTTGTCGGTGTGCAGCGACTTGTTAGCCCGTTGTTGACGGCTCTTAGCGTGATAGACAGCGAATGTAGCGAGTGAAGCCGTTACGCCCCTCAACATCAATTGTATTGTTGTTAACTACATGATAACTTCGGTCGCCGACTATGGGACTATTGGGCCGATAAGTACCTGGCACAAAGCACCCACCAGGGCCACAAAACGAAATTGAGTAGAGACCTTCCCATGCGGGAGCAATTGCTAACCCAAAGTCATGGGAGCAATCGCCATTTTTCCAGAAACCAGCAAGTGGATGTGATCGCGAAGGAACAGCCAGTTTCTCCGCGATGTGATCTAGGTCATGGCGAGAAGTGAGGCGGGTTTGTGTGATAAGTGATATCGGGGCTAGCGGTTTGATGTCGCTGATTTGATTCTTGTCGAGGTCGAGCGCAGTCAGGTTAGTCAAGGATGCTAGCGGTTTGATGTCGCTGATTTGATTGTTGTAGAGGGAGAGCACAATCAGGTTAGTTAAGGCTGCTAACGGTTTGATGTCGCTGATTTGATTGTTGTAGAGGGAGAGCAGAGTCAGGTTAGTCAAAGATGCTAGCGGTTTGATGTCGCTGATTTGATTATTTTCGAGGTAGAGATCGGTCAGGTGAGTCAAAGATGCTAGCGGTTTGATGTCCTTGATTTGATTGCCATCGAGGTAGAGCCAACGTAAGTTAGTCAAGGATGCTAGCGGTTTGATGTCGCTGATTTGATTCTTGTCGAGGTTGAGATCGGTCAGGTGAGTCAAAGATACTAGCGGTTTGATGTCGCTGATGGGATTGCCATCGAGGGAGAGCCGAGTCAGGTTAGTCAAGGATGCTAGCGGTTTGATGTCCCTGATCTGATTGCTGTCGAGGGAGAGGAAAGTTAGGTTAGTCAAGGATGCTAGCGGTTTGATGTCGCTGATTTGATTTTTGTCGATGGAGAGCTCGGTCAGTTTAGTCAAGGATGCTAGCGGTTTGATGTCGTTGATTTGATTTTTGTCGATGGAGAGCTCGGTCAGTTTAGTCAAGGATGCTAGCGGTTTGATGTCGCTGATTTGATTGTTGTAGAGGTTGAGTTCCGTGAGACTCGAAAGTTGTCGATCGGCCGCCTCGCACTCAGTAGTTCCCGCTTTCTCCAACAATACCTCAACAGTATGTTTAGTTTCAGGACTCAAAGAAGCCTTTTGGCGACACCAATCATCAAATGTCCGTCCACTATCGTCCCGTTGTTTCTGCACGACCCATGAGGAAGGTGCATTTCTACTATTTTCCGACTGACTCGATACCACCAACATGAAAACAAGGACTGATGAAATCATACGGAATAACCTCTGTGGATTTTTATAAATTTTCCCGCCTAAAGCTTCTAACCTTTGAATCACATCAGGAAACGGTAATTTTCTGAACTCTCAAGTTTTAAGAGCTAGGTTCTTGTTACCAATTACAGATAGACTCTGGCTTGAGAGGACAAGTCTTGGGTGCGCTCGAATTTCTGCTGAGGTAAAGAGCGGTCAGTTTAGTCAAGGATGCTAGCGGTTTAATGTCCTTGATTTGATTGTTGTTGAGGTTGAGATCGGTCAGGTTAGTTAAAGATGCTAGCGGTTTGATGTCGCTGATTTGATTGTTTTGGAGATCGAGTACAGTCAGGTTAGTCAAGAGACATCTCCCAAAAAGCCTTTTAACGGGAGCCAGGATGTCTACCCCACAAGAATTATGGGAGAAGCCTAACCCTCTTTTGTCACTCTACGCAGAGGAAAAGTGTAAATAAGGGATATTGAGGTTTTGAAAAATTGAAGGAGTTA
>NZ_JAUBPI010000171.1:0-5572 GCF_036700645.1 Microcoleus sp. S36b_A4
ATCGCTGGTATTTATAATTATGAACTTTTTTTGAAGACAAACTAGCGCTCGTCTGAGACTTTCGCAAGAGGTCTACTCATCTAATTTTATAACAGTTTTCAATCGGATCAAATACAGTTCAAATACAGTAGGAAAACGGCACAGCATTGTCCTGACGGAGAGCGGCGACTTTTAATAATTGCTATGAGATTGATGATTGTAGCCAGAGTTTTTTTTATTTAGCTTAATTCGGCGTTCCTTTGCTTTGCCGAAATATGAGATTGTGTGCTATCGATTCATCTGTCTATTGTTGGCAGTGCTTCGCGATCGCCATGACAAGAAATTGTAGGGTAGATAATTTCGACTCAAAAAACCTCCAATCTTGCAAGATTGGAGGTGCGCTAAGCGAATACTTTGGTTTGAGATAACTATTTGACGATCGCGCTTTGGACTTGTTCGATCGCAATTTCAGAACTCAACTCAGCACCTGGCGAAACTGGCAAATCCAGCTCGCCGCCTGGAGCTTCTGGGTGTTCGCGAACGACTGCAACCGCATCTGCTGACTCAGCTACAGCACCCGCCGCCGTCAAATCGAGCAAGGCAGGAACTTCCATGTGTCCAGAAACACCTGCATCTGCGATCGGAGCCGACTCTTCAAAAACTTCAAAATTATCGGTCATCGCAGCGCAAGCAGCAGAGGCGCGCTTGCCGGCACGGTAGCTCATGTAGGCCGCTCCGCCACCCAAAACTCCAGCCAAACCTAGGAAACCGAGAGCTGCTGTTTTGTAGGATTTCCACGGATTCATGCGCTCCGAGCCGCCAGAACCTAGGATCGTTGTCGCAGAACCAGATTTAGCTGCCCCTGATTTGCTGTAGGAACAGGGGAAAGCAGATGCGGCGTCACCTATGGCGATGCTGCTTGCGATCGCGACGACGGAAGCAATGCCAGCTAACACTTGAAACTTCTTCATGGTGCTGTGCAGATTGTAAAGGATAATTAAAAAATTAATGGTAACAGCTCTTTACAAATGTATCAACTCTGCGCGCCGCCCATATCGAGGATCGATCGCAAAAGTCAGCTATAGCCTCACACAATTCAAATTTAAAATTGCCAGATTACACATCTGAAATGCTTATTCTGTAAGCATTTGGACTAACAGCTCGGTAGAAGTTCAAGTTTTGTGAACCAATACTTCGATCGCGCCCAAATTACAAAATCTGAGGTGAGACAGTAGAAATTTTAATTACAGAGTGGCAAACAGTTGGTGACAAACTACTTTTAAGGCTACTTTTGTAAAGGCTTAGTTATTGGAATAACTCTTATTTTTATGACAGACAACGCGACTCAAGGCATTGAGCGAGCTCCTCGCCGATTGTTGGTGACGGGCGGGGCTGGATTTATCGGCTCGAATTTTGTGCATCACTGGTGCAGCAGCTATCCGGGCGATCGAGTAGTCGTACTCGACGCTTTAACCTACGCCGGAAACCGACAAACCCTGACAACTTTGGAAGGAGGCGAAAATTTTCGGTTTGTGCAGGGGGATATTTGCGATCGAACCTTAGTCGATACCTTGCTCCAAGAAGAAAACATCACCACAGTCGCGCACTTTGCCGCAGAATCCCACGTTGACAGGTCAATTATCGGGCCTGCCGCCTTTGTTCAAACCAACGTTGTCGGAACCTTCACACTTTTAGAAGCCTTCCGCAAGCATTTTGAAGCAATTGATGAGCCATCTCTCAAAGCACAAATGCGCTTCCTCCACGTTTCTACCGACGAAGTTTACGGCAGTCTCGGCCCCGATGACCCAGCCTTCACAGAAACAACTGCCTACTCGCCCAACAGTCCCTACTCAGCCTCCAAAGCTGGCAGCGACCACCTCGCCCGCGCCTATTTCCACACCTACGGCGTCCCGACAATTATCACCAACTGTTCCAACAATTACGGCCCCTATCACTTCCCAGAAAAGCTCATTCCATTAATGTGCATCAATATGTTATTGGGCAAACCGCTGCCAGTATACGGCGACGGTCAAAACGTGCGAGATTGGCTCTACGTTCTCGACCACTGCCGCGCTTTAGATGCCGTTATTCACCGTGGTCAGCCTGGGGAAACCTACAATGTTGGTGGCAACAACGAGGTCAAAAATCTCGATTTAGTCAGAATGCTGTGTCAGCTAATGGACGAATTAGCTTCTGATTTACCCGCCCGTCCTTGCGAACAATTGATCACATTTGTCAAAGACAGAGCCGGGCACGATCGGCGTTATGCTATCGATGCCACCAAAATTAAAACCGAGTTAGGTTGGACTCCCTCAGTAACAGTTGAAGAAGGTTTGCGACAGACTGTAGAATGGTACTTAGCCCATCGGGAGTGGTGGGAACCCCTGCTTTCGGAGGAATATCAAACTTACTACCGGAAAGTCTACTCTAACTAATCTACTCATGGACGCACGGGCTACCACGAACCAGAACCACTAAAAAACTGGTTTTTCAGCTCAAGAGTGCGTCCAGAAAGGTTTCTGTCTTGCCTTCAAGCTTTACATTTTAACTTTTGGCGCAGAAACCGGGTTTGACGGAGGAAAATCTTTCGTTAAGTGCGATCGATCCGAGTTAAAAAATCAGTTTTCTTTTGTCTTTGCTCCTAACTTCAGATTTAATTAGGTGAAGGTAGATATCACACATATTTGCTCTTGTCAATCTTTGTGAAGATTTAGTGAAAAATCATCCCAAACGCATAAATTTAAGTGTTTGTAGCTGATAATTTTAATAGAGTTACAAGCTTAAGCCTTTTAGAAGCTTTTAGGAAAAACAAAAAGCAGCAATGACCGAAATAAACTCGCTCAAGCACATCCAAGAACCTAAATACTGGCTGTTAGGCATCGCCTCCGGTTTGATTGCCATACACCTAACTCTGACTTCCAGAACAAACGACACTGACCTGTTCGGTACAATGTTACTTTTTTGGGGAGTCGTAGCATTTTTAATTTGGGAAAGGCACGAATCCTTAACTTTTGAAAGCGGAATTTTCGCCAGCGTCTTTGGGTCATCGTTAATTGCTTTAATTTTGCTAAAAAGCTCGTCGATATCTGGATACGACTTTTTCATCCGAGCAACGCCTTTTTTGTCAGGAATCAGTCTTGCATTGCTGGCTTCCGGCACAAAAGGACTGAAACAATATTGGCAGGAACTTCTAATTCTTGGCTATACAGCTATTCCTCCCGGATTAATCGGAGTCTTCGTTGATGTCGCCCTATTAACAGCAAAATTTTCAGCTTTCCTCCTGCACTATATAGGATTTGAAGTGGTGCGGAAAGGGGTTTTTCTCATCCTGGAAAAGGGCAGCGTGGAAGTGTATCACGGCTGTTCCGGCGTAAATGCGATGCTACAATTGTTAGGACTAGCTCTGGTTTTCTTACTGATGTTTCCTACCACTACGGGTCAGAAAATTGTATTGCCATTCGTAGCCATAATTACTGCATTTCTAGTTAATGCCGCGCGAGTTGGTCTCCTGGCAGTGCTGGTATCGCTATCTAAACCAGAAGCATTTAAATACTGGCACGAAGGAAATGGTTCGGTAATATTTTCGATGATTGCTGTATTTATTTTCGGGTTATTCTGCTGGTTCGCAATTTTGAAAGACCAACCCCCAAATCAGGAAGGACAGAATTGCTAATGGCTATTACCTCTTGGAAACCACTTAGGCTTTCCCTGTTGGCTGTTACTTTGGGAGGCGTTTTGTTGGTTGCCGGAAAATTGGTTTTCTATCCATCGGATGGCAAGAATGTGGCAACCCCGTTTGAGTTTCCCGAGTCGGTGCCTCTAGCCGATTGGAAACTAAACAAGAGCGCGCTTCTGGAAATTAAGGAAAATTCAGAATTCAAAGCTGCCAGGAAATATGAATATCAAAAAAATAGCATGGATCTAGAAATAGAGATGCGCTATGCGGTAAACACCATTGGGGATGTGGAAGGTATGATGAAAGGACATACTATTCTCAAGTCGTATCCTGTTAAACTAGCATTGGCAAACACTCAAGGCGCGGGGTTTCACGGAATTTTGCAACAGCAAAATCGACTGTACTTGAGTTCGTGTATCAATCCTAATGGCAGTGCTACAGTAACTTCCCAACAGTTTAGATATAATCGAAATACTCGCGATTGGCAGCCAAACCGTATTCTGTTTTGGTTGTTAGGTAGGGGAAATATTCAAGACCGGCGCTGTTTGTGGACTCAGATGTCTGTGCCTTTGGATAAAACAACTCCAGAAGATGCCAAAAAAATTCTAGAGAATGCTTGGGTTTCTTGGTATGAGTGGTGGCAACCGCGATTCCCCGATCCTTGACTCGATTCAGTAGATTTTAGCTTTTAGCTTTTAGCTTTTAGCTTTACTCCACAGGTGAATCTGGAAGCTTGAACAAGAGTCTAAAATTTTTGACTCTCCACGACTGTTGTCGGGAGCTTGTATCCGTTCTTGAGCGGGGTCAAGAGAGATTTTTCTTAACAACAACTCTGATTATTTTATGAATGACTTACAAGGCGAACAAGGTTTTTCTATCTACAGACTGCGTTGGATTGGCTACGGTCTATTAATTTTGTCTGTATTAGATACAATTGCAGTTCTTATACCAGCAAATTTTGGTAATCGCCTCTGGGAATTGCAGACGATTGGGGCTGTAGTGGAACGAGTGCCAGTTCCTCTACTGGCAATGGCGCTGATATTTTTTGGCGAAGGGTACGATCGCAGAGCCTTGGAAGACGTTTTTTTGAAGGTTTTGTCTTGGGTGTGTCTGCTGCTAGGTCTGCTTTTTCTGTTGATGCTGCCTTTGGGAATTTTTGGCACTATCTACGTCAACAACCAAAACAACCAGCAAATTACTACTCAAGCAAACCAACAATTAGCTCAGTTGCAGCAGGTGGAAGAACGGCTGAATAAGGGTAGTCCTGAAGATTTAAGGAATTTGGCCGGGGAACTTACCCGTTTGGGAGTACCAGCGGATACGCAAAACCCACAGCAATTGAAAGAGCAAATTCTTTCGAGAATTACCCCGGCTAAGGAAAGGTTACAGACGCAAAGTGCTGCGGTTCAGTCTAGTCAGCGCTTGGGGTTATTTAAAAATGCTATTAAGTGGCTACTGGGCGCGCTAATTTCTAGTGTTTTGTTTTTTACGCTGTGGCGCGGTACTGACTGGGCTCGGTAGTAGTTTTGAGTTTTGAGTTGCGATTTGTGAGCTAGTAAGGTGCGCTAGGTGCACCCGGAAAGTCTTGTTGAGGATTAAGGTGCGCCCTGTACACGCCGCCCGCGTCTTGGTGGTTAAGAAGACCCTCAAACCCTAGAAATTTCGTTGGGTGCAGCGCTGGCTCTTCTTCTTTTCAAAAGATATCGGTAATAAATCTTGTTTATTGCCGATAGCAAACACCGAGAATGATGCAAATCCGTCGTTAGCGCAGTCCTCGAAGAGGAGCGCACCAAGACGCGGTCTGGCATTGTGAAATCCACAATTTAAAATCTAAAATCCACAATCTAAAATCTAAAATCTAAAATCTAAAATCTAAAATCTAAAATCTAAAATCTAAAATCTAAAATCTAAAATCTA
>NZ_JAUBPI010000172.1:2500-3524 GCF_036700645.1 Microcoleus sp. S36b_A4
CTCTTGTCAAACTCGCTTTCGCTTTGGCTGCAACCCATAGGGTCTTAACCTGCCACTGCCTATAACTCGCCGGCTCATGCTTCAACAGGCACGCGGTCAGACGTTAAATCGTCCTCCCACTGCTTGTAAGCTAACGGTTTCATGTTCTATTTCACTCCCCTTCCGGGGTTCTTTTCACCTTTCCCTCGCGGTACTGGTTCACTATCGGTCACACAGTAGTATTTAGCCTTACGAGATGGTCCTCGCTGATTCACACGGGATTTCACGGGCCCCGTGCTACTCGGGATACAGTCACGCTCTTTTCTACTTTCGACTACAGGACTTTCACCTTCTCTGGTGCAGCTTTCAACTGCTTTGTCTAGCTTGAAGATACGTTAATTGACTGTCCCACGACCCCAGAAGTAAAAACCTCTGGTTTAGGCTGTTTCCCGTTCGCTCACCACTACTTGGGAAATCGCTATTGCTTTCTCTTCCTCCAGCTACTAAGATGTTTCAATTCGCTGGGTTCGCTGCTATCAGTCTATGTATTCAACTGATGCTTACTGGGTTGCCCCATTCGGACATCTCCGGATCAATGCTTGCTTCCAGCTCCCCGGAGCTTATCGTCGGTCGCCACGTCCTTCTTCGCCTCTGTGTGCCTAGGTATCCACCGTTAGCCCTTTGTAACTTGACCACTTGATTTTTTCATGGTGGTCGCTTGTCAGATGCTCCGATTGCTCGGATGACTGACATGCTTTGATGACTTAATTTCTATGCAGTTTTCAAGGTTCTGACTAGAGTTCTAGACTCCAGCATTCCGACTTTCACTCTCGATAGTCTAGGTGCTGATTTCTATTTTTTGTAGTTGGTTGCAGTTAGTGAGAGTGGAGGTAAGCGGACTCGAACCGCTGACTTCCTGCGTGCAAGGCAGGCGCTCTACCAACTGAGCTATACCCCCACTAAGCAAGTTCTGATTTTGATTTTATGAGTCCTGAATTCATCTTTGATGATCCATTACTCATTACTGACAATTCATCACTTTTTT
>NZ_JAUBPI010000173.1:0-5334 GCF_036700645.1 Microcoleus sp. S36b_A4
TAAAAAGGCGATCGTTCCTTGTAGTGCAAGGGTTTGTGAGATTTGAACATTCCCCCTACTGGGGGAACTTCAGATTAGACCTTGGTTAGAAGTGTGTGAGATTCCTGGTCGGCGACGAGTATTGTGCAAATTCATCTATTAGATGAATGATTTTCGGACTCTTTTTAATGTTCGAGCAGTTACGAATTTGGTTGTTGCATAGCTTTATACTGTCCGCGAAGTGACAAAAGAGGGATAATACTCCTATCCTGATACTCAACTTAAATACTAATTAGGAGTCAGAAAAGTGATAAATTCCACCTCCTGACTCCCCTATCTAAAGCTTGCAATTCCAATTTTAGATAGTTAGCGGTTGCAATTCCTCCTCAACGGCGGGACTATCAGCAGATTCCTGCATACGATCGAGCCATTTTTCGGCTTTAGAGTAGTTGTCATGCTGTACCTCTTTGATGGATTCCTTGAAGTTCAGCACCACACCCCAAACATCGCTGAAGAAGCGTTTTTCTAGCTTCATTTGGTCGAAGAAATTAACAGCGTCAGTGTCCGAGAGTCCACCTTCCGTTTTGGCGATCGCCATAAACACCTCGAATACATTGTCTGCCATCTTGGCATCGCCACAGACATAGTAGTGGCATTGCGGATGGCTGAGTATTCGCCAGAGTTCTTGAGCTTTTTCTTGCATCAAGTTTTGCACATAGACTTTCTTGTCGGTCATCCGCGAGAAAGCAACTTCTAACCCAGACAGCACGCCTTGATTCTGCCAGCTTGCAAGTTGCTCCTCATAGAGGAAGTCACTGCGATCGCGACAGCCGAAATACAAGGAAGCATCACCTAATTGTGTTTCCTGCTGCAATAGGGCTTCCCGATAATGGAGGAAGGCAATCAGAGGCGCTACCCCCGTACCCGGCCCAACCATAAGCATTGGCGCGAGTGGATCGGCGGGTGGACGGAAGCTAGACGTGCGGACACTGAGGCGAACCTTTGCCCCCGTTTCAAGTCCGGCAAGGTAGTTGGAGCAAAGTCCCTGACGGGTTTTACCTGCATCCGTTTTAACTTGCAGCACTCCTACTGTGATTTGGATCTGCTGAGGATGAAGCGGAGCACAGGAGGAAATAGAGTAGAGACGTGGCTTTTGCTTAGGCAACAACTCTAGCAGGACTTCCAGTGTAATTTGGGCAGAAGGAAACTCATTGAACAAATCGACAACGCTCATGAAGTTGTCCGTGATGGTTTTCTTGAGCGTGATACTGTCGGGATGGTCCTCTCCTTGGCGGAGAATTTCCAACCAGGTTTCTAGGCGTTGTTTATCCTGGGGATTTTGTGCTACCGAGTACAGGTAGGTCAGCAGCTCGTTGAATGGTTCGCGCAAGGCGAGATCGAGGTCTTCGGAGAGAACCTGTCCGATCGTTGTGGGAACGGTAACAGGAGGTTTTTCTTCCAATTCCGTACCATCGGGCATTAGATAACGAGCTGTGAAATAGGTGTTGGGGGATACTGAGAGCCGATCGCACAACCGATTCACCAACTCCGTCGGATTGCAAGGATAAACTGCAACATGATCGCCTGTTTCATACTGCATATCGGTACCAGAAATATCAAAGACCAGATAGCGAGTAGAACGGCTACCAGGAATCACTTCTTTGAGCAGTTCGGTATTGGCAACCAGAGGTACTTCGACCCCTCTGTCTCCACTCACTTCTACTGGTGAAAGATTTGCAGCTTCCGCCTCACTCAAGAACGTAACGTTCAGTTTAGGTGCGGTTGCGGCTGTAGCATCTGCCGAGGTAGCATCCTCACCCAAAACGCGGCAAACCAGTCCTAACCATTGTTTGAAGGTGTCGGCTTGTCCCTTGATTTCATCACCTTTGTGGAGTGGCACAATACAGTTACCTCCCACCTTGGCGAGTGCCTTATCTACCGAAATTCCGGCAGCGCAGAAATGCTCATAAACGGTACTACCAATGCCCAGAACGGAGTAATTCAAACCGTCGAGGGAACCCGCAGGTTGGTCCTTCAACCACTCTAGGAACTTCTTGCCGTTTTCAGGTATTTCGCCATTGCCGAAGGTGGACGTGACGATGAGTAGGAGTTTCTCCGATGCCAGGGTGTCTGTGTTGTATTCATCCAGCGCCATCACCTTGGGACGGAATCGCTGGAGTTGACGACTGGCTTTCCGTGCAAAGCCTTCAGCAGTACCAGTCCCGGAAGCGTAGAGAATGAGGATGCGGTCTTGCTTGTTGTCGTCCTCGTCGTTAGTGGTGATGAATTTTTCCAGATCCATACCATCTTCGACTGCCCAGCGATCGGCAGCATGGTGATAGGCTGGCTCCAGGTAAAAGTCGCGCATCTGGTGGTGCCAGACCGGACAAGCACTTCCCCCTGATGAGGGTACGACCCAACCCGAATCTCCCGGACACTCACGCCCCAATTTCTTTTCTCGCAAGTCGTGGGCTAGGTATTGACGAGAGGCAGTTTGATGGTCTACCATCGTCACCTTCGCTGTTTGGAACGAGTACAGGATGGCAACATTGACTTCCAATGCTACGCGATCGCGCCATAATGTCTGCTCGGAACTGGTGTCGAGCTTGAGAACTTTGGCGATGTCCTCCATCTTGTTGTAGCGGTACTCATCCAGGAAATCCCGCATAATCTCGGTACCCATGAACCAGCCATTAAAGGGGATGCAGCCGTAGTTGATGCCGCCAACGTGCATCGAGAAGGCGCCAATGCCAGGGACGGCAACCCAACGCAAGCCTAATGACTTGAATTCTGGAATCGTGGGATGCTCGATTTCCACTTCCAGAATCTCCTCCCTATCCCAGTGGTACATCTTCGGTTCCATACCGGGAACTTCAATTACTAGAGGCAAAATGTCGTATTCCGTGCGTAGTTCAGGAGGTTGCCAGCCCAATTTCATAATCGCTTTTGTCAGATCCAGGTTAGCAGGATCGCCTTTGATGCTACCATCCGGTTGCTCGTATGCCGCATAACGAGCTAATTGTGAATTCCAGATGCGTGGCCCCCAGCGTTCATTAGGATGTTTGGGACGAAAGACGGTCATGGTAATCTGGATGTTACCGCCGTTTGTAGCATACTGTAGGTATTCTCTGATTTCGCGGAACATCTCATCAGGGTCGGTAACGTGGCGACGATCGCGTACCACCATGTTATTCCACTGAATCCGCCCAACACACTTAGAAGCATTGCGCCATGCCACTTGTGCCCCATAGGCCAGTTCTTCATAAGTGTGGGTATAGGTTCCGGTGGCTCGTACTTCCTCTTGAATTTCCGCCCAGCGTCGTGCCTTGTCCTCCGCTTCCCATTCCTGCTCAGTGGCGATTAGCTCCAGGTACTGCTTGGCTTTTTTGAGCAATCGTTCCTCATTCAGCTTGGGTAGCTTGATGACATTGATAGCGCGAGCGATTAACGTCTGCCATGCTTGCCGTAACTCTATCGTGAAGTCTGGTATGTACTTTTCAAGCATGACCAGCAGGTTGTCTTGTATAGCAGGATAGGCGCAGGAGGGTATATCATCAAAACTATTCACCTGCGATCCTAACTGCTGAACTATCAACTCCTCAAATTCCTCAAAGTCAATCTCGCCGCTACCATCGATATCTACGCGAATAAACAGAGCGTTCAACTCGCTTAGGGACAAGGGCAGCCCGGACTGGTGCGAGAAATCGATGAGTTCCTCAATAGAGATTGTTCCACTCCCATTTTTGTCAATGTTATTAAAGATATACACCCGCATATCTTGAATTAGTTGCTCTCTGCTGCCGCCATTGAACCTGTGAACCAAGAATTCCAACACTTGAAACAGGTTCAAGGACATATAATCCATGTTTGTCCGTCCAAAGATAGGCAGGATGAAGGGGTACTTTTCAAATAGAGTTTGAAAAAATGCCTGGCCAATCTCCTGCTGATTCTGTTGGAGTACGCTCAACGAGTCTGCCATGCGTTGCCTCACCTCTGGAAGCATTGCTTCTTCGTAGCGACGGACTGCCTCCACCATCGGCACAATTACATGGGTATTGAAGAAGCGGTAAAGGGCAGAGTTTGCGCCTTTTGCTAAATCCTGGTGATCGTACTCTTCCAGGTAAGCAACCGATGGTAGCATCCACATCCACACCTGCCGTGCCTTCAACCAGTGCTGGGGACGCATCCCGATATCGGCAAACAGCGCACCGTAATCCTCAACCGTGTCAAACGAATCCCCTTTTTCTGGAGGTACGCCCATTAAGGGTTCTCCAATTATATTCTGAGTTTCAGGCTGAAGTTGGTGTACGCAGCAATCAAACAATTCAAAGAAGAAATCATTCATGCTGTTCATCGCGTCCCCGAAGATGTACTCCAGTTCGGGTTCTTCTAGCAACAGGCGTTTCAAGAATTTTTCCATCTGCACTTCTTTCCATGCCCGCAGCTTGTTCCAGGTGTCTTTGACAATTACTTCTTCTGGGGGCAAAAGAGGAACGCTTTGAGGCATCTCGAACTCGGCCTCTGGCTGAGTTTCTTCGCTGTAAGTGCGGCGAGTAACGTTCTGATTCCCCAAGATGTTCAAGGTGCTGCTACTTCCCTCACTGGTACTCTGTGTCAGGCGAGTTTTCAGCTTCAATTGGGGTGCTTCATTCCAAGTTGTAATGGGAAATTCTAACTCGGCGCTGCGCTCTCCATTAAGGCAATCCTGGGTGGCAAACGCAACCGTTCCAGCATCTTGCCAAGGTTGAGTAATGTCCCCTTCCCGGTAACGCAGGGTAATGGAGATCGTGCAGTCTCCCTTATTTTTCAAATCCACCAACCAACTGGGTTGCGTGCGGTTCAGCAGATCCCTTTCCAATAAGCTTTGTCCCTCTTCGGAAACTACCTGCAAATGGCATTTATATTTATAGTTACTGGAAGCAGGGAAATCGCTTACAGAGACCTCAGATAGGTTGATAATTCGTTGATTTTTGTTCATGAGTGAAAAGTAAATGATTGAGAGGAGTTTTCGGCTAAGTTAACTGCATCATCATGCAGTTAACTTAATTCAATTCTTTTTGTGAAGCCAGAGACGTTGCTGTGGCTTTATCCGGGAATTTATCTGGAACTTCGATCGATCCATTGTCGGTACTTTGTACCTGGCCGTCTAAGTTTCTAGTGTTCATTATTTACTTTCACTAAGCCTTAAATAGGGTTTAGATTCTTTTCCACGATTTAAGTTTCAAACTTTTAAGTCAGACGAGTTAACGACCAAAGCACTCTGCTAAGAAAGCAAAGTCGGCTCTCCTGAACTTATGGTTATAAGTTTCTCTAATCAGAAAAGCAAGCTAATACGCGATTCCTAAAATTATTAAA
>NZ_JAUBPI010000174.1:0-5295 GCF_036700645.1 Microcoleus sp. S36b_A4
GATCGCTGGTATTTATAATTATGAACTTTTTTTGAAGACAAACTAGCGCTCGTCTGAGACTTTCGCAAGAGGTCTAAAGCATGCGATATGAGTTCTGGCAAAAAGTCCGAGAAGTTTGTTTCAAATACTTAATATTCATTGATGAATATGGAGTAAAATTGGCAATGGTTAGGTTATATGCTAGGTCTCTAAAAGGTGCAAGAGCTCTCGTAGCCAAAACCGAATAAATGCGGAAGAAATGTCTCAATAATTGGAGCTATATCGGTCAATAAAGTCTTAACATCAGTCAATTTAATAGGTACAATCGATGCCATTACATTCGAGGCTTTTATCATCCAAAAGTTAGTACCAAAATTATGGAAAGGTGCTTGTGTATTGATGGATAATTGTACTATTAATACCGGAGAAACAATAGAAAAAGCCATCAAAAAGAAAGGTGCCAAATTAATATATTTGTCGCCATATTCGCCAGATTTTTTACCAATTGAAAATTTATGCTCAAAACTTAAAACTATTCTCCGTTTTATCAAGACACGTAATTATAAATAGTTCGCAAAAGTCATAGAGTTTGCATTTAGTGAAGCTACATCAGCAAATATTTGAATTGGTTTACTCACTGTTGTTATTGTACCTCACCTTTGTAAGAAATGCTATATTGCGATCGCGCTTTGGACAGAGAGAAACTCCAAGTGGGGGAACAGGGAATAAGATTCTTCATCCTGACCGTTATGCACGCGGTAAGACAGCTTGAAATCTTCGGGAAACTCTACACCAAAGAATGCTTCTGCCCTATAAATATCCTCATCAGTCGCGCCCGGTATGAGACTTTTCAGTACTTGAGGTGCATTGGCTGCCAGCCAATTATCAATTCTTTCCCAAATTATTTTCATGATCAAACCTCCGAAGCTGGAAACTCAGTCTATGCGAGAACTGAGAGGAAAGCGAGATAACGGTTTTAACCGCCTAAAAATTAAAGCGGGGTGCTGACTCTGTTTCCCTGCTACTTTTTATCGACTCTAACGATCACTCAGGTGATTATAGCAATTCTAACCACGCTCAACTGCTTCAATCTGAACCTTTTGTCCATCTTCTATTCCCTCCTCTGCGTCCTCTGCGGTTTGTTCACTCTTTCCTGGATTCAACTCAATCTTTTTCTGGTGACGTTCCGAGGCAGCTTTTTGCAGCATTTTCAATTTTTCTGAATCAGCATTCGATCGCCAAAACAAGCGATGACCTTTAATTTTAACGCAGTTTTCCTTCAAACACTTCACCCATTCCCGATGCTTTTTAACTACGCCACGATCGAGAATCCCTAACTTTTCTTCTTGGCGAGTGAGTTTCACCAACTTTTCGTAATGGGATAGCTAGCAGTAACAAAAGCTTATTTTTTAACTAGAATTAGAAGATTATACATATCAAAATTGTCTTGATAGCTCACAGAAAGGTCACGCAAATCTATGTGCATAGAAGTGTGAATGGCTGGATGCAGGTTACTGTCAAAATCGGGATAAAATAAATAGGAAATTTGAGGTTGGCGAGCGTGAAATTTGATAATTATAGCGCCGTCAAGTCTGCCAATGGTGCGTTTGGGGCAGCCTTCCTAGAGCCGCAGGAAAGGGTCTAGTTCTTCTAAAGCTGAGACGTGAACTGAAAGAGTACCGGGCTGTTTGTAGCCGAGCGCACTATCTTCACAGCAATCCGCAACAACATCAGCTTTGCCCAAAATGTATAGCATTAAATATGCCAAACTGCAAGCTTTTTGATAATTAGGACTTGCTGAATAATCGATCGCAAACTAAGAACAGGAGCTCACAATATCTGAAAGCTCAGTTAAATATAAGTTTTTTCGGTATCGAATCCCCCCCAATAATAACTGTAGATTATCTTCGGCCTAAAAACAGGTGTTCTTTTGGCAAATAGACATAAAAACACAAAAAAAACCCGGCGCCACCAGGTAGCAAGGTTCATTACCAAAAAAGTAATTGCAATAACTGTACCAGATGTATTATCAAGTTTTGCCATCACTCGATTCAGACCGAATCTTCGTTTGCCTTGCCCGAACTTGCCCTCAATTGCATTTCTAATCCTCTCATCTTCCAACGCTTGCCTCTTTTTTGATTTACTCACATTTGCTCTTGGTCTTCCTAATGGCCGCCCACTGAGCCTAATGCCTTTTTCTTTGCACCATGCTCGGTTTTCTCTTGTACGATAAATGCGATCTGCATGAACGGACTCTGGATAATACCCTGTGAATCTATAATAAGCTTCTACTTGTGCTTTTAAGTCCCCTGATTCGTTAAAATTATCCCAGCTCATCCGGTCTGAAAACACATATCCTTAAAAACAACTGGCCGATAGTTTGGCTCCAACCTCTACGCTTTTCCCTGCTTTCCCTCTGACTATGGGACGAATATGGGGTTGACTTAAACTTACTATTCTATTCTCAATACTCTGTTTGTTGTTGTCAAATAACCACTGTTGTTGGCGAACGAGTTCTGTGAAAACTAGCAAGGTTTTATATTGCTTTTTATTCAGACCTTCTAGGCTCGCACCTAAATCGATTAGCTGTTCAATATGAGCTAGATTTCTTGTGATGTACTGAAGTTGTTTTTTAATTGCCTGTCTTCTTTTGTTGCGTGTGGGTCGTCTTTATTTCGCTACTGCTAAGTAGTCTTTTCTCGCTAAATTACGGTAGGTTCTTGGTTTTTTATGGGTTTTTTCCTTGATTTGTTTATACAGGATGTCTATGATTTTTTCTGTATAAACTCTGGCTTTATTTAATAGTCCTAAGTCGGTCGGATAACTAATATCGGCTGGGGCACAGGTTGCATCTATGATTAGTTTACCGCGATTGGGTGACTCATTTTTTGCGTCCGAATCCTTTTTTTTTTCGGGTTTGATTGGCGTGATTTCTCGCATTTTTTCAACCATGCGTTCGTTCACTTTATTAATTAGGTTGGGACTGATTCGTTGCCGAAAATGTACTAATAGTGATGGGTCAAATGCGAGTTCATTGCTGTAGCTTGATAGACCGATAAAGTATTGCAGATAGGGGTTTTCCCGGATCTGTTCTACTGTTTCCCGATCGCTAATTCCTAATTTTTCTTTAATAATTAATGCCCCCAATGCCATCCTAAACGATTTGGCGGGTGCACCCTTTGCTGCGGGGAAGTTGGCCGCATATTCTGATTCAAATTCAGACCACGGGATTATTTGGGCCATTTTTACCCAACGGTTATCTGGTGATAAATTCCCTCCGAAAGGCAGTTCAAAGTCCGATGGGGGACTTGGGGCAAGCTCAGCTTTTTTGTACACGATCGCAGGCGGTGATGCACGGCTTTTGACCTATTCTACCTGTTTATCTTGCACTTTACTCTCGATTGCACGATTTCTTAACCCAGGCTACGTCAAGTGCGATCGATATATTCAGCAAGCCCTAATTATCAAACAAACCTTTGATGTCATTGCATATTTGAGCTAGGAGTCGGCGCATTGAAGGTCGATCGTGGTTTCGTTTTGTTGCCATAAATCTTGAAGCTTGACGGGAATTATCATAGGTTAAGCATTGCTTGAATAATGACGAGTGGAGAAGGAAACACAGACAAGAAAGCTGCATCTTGGTAGAGGCTTATTCCATGAAATATGCAGCTTTATCACTCTTTACCAATCGTTTCTCTTTAAAATTGATTGGGCAAAATCTCTCGTTGCTTCACCTGAGTGGTACCACCAAGATATATTTAAGGGAAAAGCTGGCAAATGCCCTTTAGGAGCATATTGTAAGTTAAAGTTTAAATCATCATAGGATTTCCAACCAAAAACGCCACCAAATAAACCTGCTTTTCCTCGCCAGCCCATCTGTTCTCCAAAATCCCCTACTTTTTTTGACACATCCCAATAAATTTGTTTTTGCGCCTTAAAACCAAAATGTCCATTACTATTCTGTGACCAAAGTTGATTGATAGTCCGTAAATCCTCAATGGGCAAGATTCTCAAATTTTGCTCAAAACCACGGCTAGCTATCTTTACTATGATCTCAC
Source organism: Microcoleus sp. S36b_A4 (assembly GCF_036700645.1). Lineage (NCBI taxonomy): Bacteria > Bacillati > Cyanobacteriota > Cyanophyceae > Oscillatoriales > Microcoleaceae > Microcoleus > Microcoleus sp. S36b_A4. Next base: position 4,038 of record NZ_JAUBPI010000174.1, read on the forward strand.
AGGTTTCTTGGTCTGCTTTTTTCCATTCTCCCACTTGTAGTAAACTACTGAGTCTAGTATAGTCTATGGTCAAAGCCATATTGATTTCGCTAGAAATCAGAGCAACGATTCCTTCTTCGGAAGTAGCGTTATCTAAATAATGTTGACTTTGTTCCCTAATTTTATTTATAACTGTTGGCGAAGTTAAGGGATTAATATGTTGATTAAGTTTGGCTTCATAGAACTTACAAGCAGCATTTCCTACTGCATAAATCATTAGGGCTTTAGCAGAAGCACTTATTATTTTACTGGGAATCATGCCATATTCTAGCCAGTCTATACCTGCATCAATAGCTCTTTCTCCCAAAAAAGCTGCACCAAAGGCTGTTAAAGCTTCAATTTTTCGTTCGGGATCTTGTAAGTTAAATCCATAAATATCGGCAATCTGATAAACCATTTCTGCCGATAGTTTGGTGATTTCTGGTAAATCGTACTTAGCTATCCCCCTGATAACAGCTTCGGCTCTTGGAATTCCTCTAACTAAATCCACTCCAGCCGCTTGTAAGGATTTGTGAACAATAAGAACATGAGCAATTTCATAGGGAGATTTGTCTCGGTAGCTGTGCTTTAGCCTTTTAACAGACGATTCAGATGCAGCAAAATTAATTTCACAAATAGATTCACCAATCCAATTAACTAGACTATTCCAAGCATTTGAATTAGATTCTTGCTTTAGTTGTCGTAGTTGAGGATTAGCATTGACTTCAGTATTTATTTGAAGAATTTGTTCGCTGGTTTGTGGCGATGATGTTGTATTGGTCGGCGATGGTGCGGGTGTTGGTGCGGGTGCGGGTGCGGGTGCGGGTGTTGGTGCGGGTGTTGGTGCGGGTGTTGGCGATATTCCTTCAAATGGAGGTTCAATAACTTCATCAATAATCTCTGGGTATGTCAGTTCCTCTGACATCTCGAAAATTGCTCGCATTACTGGCTTCATCTGGTGGTCATCCATACTGTCAAAATCCTCATACCGACGGCGCTTGGCACGGTTAGCAACTTGAACAGTAATGCGGTAGCGATTGGAAGATGCCGCCACCAACTCTTCAGCACGTCGGATGAGTTGAGTGGAATCAAATTGAGGACGTTTCACCATAATTGAGTACCTTCTGGTGCAAATTTACCAGTAATAGGAGGGTTACTTATTAAGATTAGACCTCTTGCGAAAGTCTCAGACGAGCGCTAGTTTGTCTTCAAAAAAAGTTCATAATTATAAATACCAGCG
>NZ_JAUBPI010000175.1:0-5206 GCF_036700645.1 Microcoleus sp. S36b_A4
CATTGTAGTTTTTTTTCCATGATTATGGGATGTTTGGTTTCACCCTTTTTTAATTCGCCAACAGTCTCTTGAAATCGGTACTACACAAACTTTCGTCCGGGTGGTGCGCGGACGGAAGAATATTTATTTAAATCAAATTTATGCCGCCATGAAAAAGCAACAAAATAAATTCAGCCACCTGACGGCAATCGAAAGAATTTATCTGTCATTTCCAGCAAGATTTTTATTAGATAAAAACTTGCTGCAAGGCAAAGTCTTAGATTTTGGGTGCGGCTTGGGCAGCGATGTTAGATTGTTGCAGCAAAAAGGCTTCGATATTACGGGTTATGACCCTTATTATTTCCCGGAATTCCCCGAAGATAAATTCGACACTATCATTTGCTTTTATGTTTTGAATGTTTTGTTCCCTGAAGAACAAGCTAATGTCCTGATGGAAGTGTCGCACCTGTTGAAACCGGGAGGGAATGCGTATTTTGCGGTGAGAAGGGATATCAAAAAAGAAGGCTTTCGAGAACATTATGTCCACAAAAAACCTACATATCAGTGCATTGTCAAGCTTCCATTTAAGCCCGTTCACCTAGATGAGTCTTGCGAAATTTACAAATACGTGCATTACAACCATCAAAGAAATTCTACTAATAACTGCATATTTTGCAATCCGTATAAAAACCTAATTTTGCTAACTGAATCAGCAACAGCTTATGCGATGTTTGATGGTTATCCCGCCACCAAAGGTCATGTTTTAATTATCCCCAAGCGTCACGTTGCCAATTATTTTGAACTACCGTTTCGAGAGCAATCTGCTTGCTGGTTTATGGCTAATAAGGTGCAAGAAATTTTAAGTAAAGAATTTCAGCCTGACGGGTTTAATGTGGGAATAAATATTAATAAACAGGCTGGTCAAAGTCGCAGTCACGCGGCTATTCATGTGCTCCCCCGTTACAATGGCGATGCGGCTGGGAATAAAGGCGGAATTAGGTATGTGATTCCCAAGAGTGAAAAATAAAAGTTAGCTAATTGTGAAAGGAATTGTTTTTTACCGCAGAGGCGCAGAGAACACAGAGAAATAGAGAAGAGAGGAATTCATAATTTTTGTAAAAATTGTTATCTTTGAGCAAATGGCGAGCCAAATAGAGTTAAAATGTGTTTGCCAAGTCTCAAACTACACATTAGCAGTAATTTGGTGTTCTGTTTATGTCTAAGCGCAAAAAGCAAGAATGGCTCAAGGAAACTCTAGAACTCAAAGAAAACCACAATTGGAAGTCAAAGCCTGGAACTCGAATTTTTGTAGCAGGAAGAGGTGCAGTCCGCTTTGATGTCCCGGAAGATTGGCATTTTGAACCGGATACTAACTCGTTCCGGTTTACGGATAAAAAGCCGCCGGATGATGATTGTCGTTTGGAGGTTTCGTTTAATTTGCTACCACCTAATAACTGGGCAGATTTTCCGCTGGTGCCGCTATTACAGAAGGTGGTTGAAGATGATACGCGAAATCCGATCGCTTTTGGGGAAATTATCCAATTGAAGCGGCAAACTGCCCGCGTTGTTTGGACTGAATTTAAGTTTATCGACCCTCCCGAACAGCGGGAAGCTTATTCGCGAATCTGTATTGGATTGGGTTCTAATGTTCAGTGTTTGATTACTTTTGATTACTGGGTTGACGATGCAGAGCGTTTGACTCCTGTCTGGGATACGGTGATGGATTCGTTAGTTCTGGGTTTGTTTATTAGCGACCCTCGAACGGGGTTCGCACGTCCAGACTAGACCGATTTTCTGGGAAACTTTCAACAACTAATTTTGCTAAGTGTTGAATTGGCAAGCCATCGGTCAGTAAATTTAGAACCTACATTAAACTTTACAACCGCTTTGCCATGAAAATATCTGGCTTGCCAATTCCGTTCGCGTCGGGCATCACTCCGACGATCGCAAAACCCATTTTTTGATAAAATTCGTAGGGATGACCGCGCAAATTTCTAATGTTGGCGATGTGTTCCCAAACGTTAGGATAAAGATTGATGCCTGAAAGAGTGGTTTGATTGTCTTCGTCGTCGGTACCCACCCACAGCACGATCCCTCCCCGGTTTTTAGCTTCTGTTGCTAAATCAGCTACGAGCGATCGACCAATTCCTTGTCCGCGAAATTCTGTTCTCACTACCAGCGGGTGCAGTTCCCAAACATTACCGTCATACTGTTTAATCCCGCCAATCCATCCCAAAACTTGATTGCTGTCGCCGACAGCAATTCGACTGATGCGATCGGCTCCCAAAGATTCTTGCACTTCTTGCAAAGCAGAATTTATATCAGGCCAAGCATCGGGCCAATGCTCTTTAAAACCTTCAACTATTAATCTAGCTACCTGTTGAATTTTTGGCTCGTCAACCGCACACAAATCTGTAATTTGTACGTTCATGAATTTACATACTAAATCAAGGATTACGGACTAATACACTCACCAACCGGATTTTATAACCTGGGAAACGGCAAAAACGAAATATTATTAATAGTCTTCACGCTCCTTATGTTTCCAAAGGGAAAAGTTATTATTGGAAAGTTGCGATCGCCAATTCCCCGCAAAATACTAACACAAGTGCCGTACAATTATCCCACCATCCGGCATCAACCAACCTGCTAACCCCATGCTTTGCGATTACCTGGTACAAATCCTCACCGCCCGTGTCTACGATGTTGCTCAAGAAACAGCCCTAGAATGCGCCCCGAATCTATCAGCACGGCTCAACAATAAACTTTTGCTGAAGCGAGAGGATATGCAGTCGGTGTTTTCCTTCAAACTGCGGGGTGCGTACAACAAAATGGCGCAACTGTCGCCGGATTTGCTAGCACAAGGTGTCATTGCAGCTTCCGCCGGCAACCACGCCCAAGGAGTCGCCCTCGCCGCCCGCCACCTGGGTACTCGCGCGATCATAGTCATGCCCGTAACTACGCCGCAGGTGAAGGTAAATGCGGTGATAGCCCGTGGTGGAGAGGTAGTCTTGCATGGGGACGCTTACGATGATGCTTACGCTTTTGCGCGGCAATTAGAGGCGGAAAAAGGTATGACTTTTATCCACCCTTTTGATGACCCCTACGTGATTGCTGGACAGGGTACGATCGGCATGGAAATTCTGCGACAACATCAAAAACCAATTAACGCGATTTTTGTGGCAATTGGGGGCGGTGGATTGATTTCGGGAATTGGGGCCTATGTCAAGCGGTTGCGGCCGGAAATTAAGATTATTGGCGTCGAACCCATCGATTCCGATGCAATGAATCAATCGCTGAAAGCGGGTAAACGGGTGCGTTTGTCGCAGGTGGGTTTATTTGCTGACGGCGTTGCTGTGCGGGAAGTGGGGGAGGAAACTTTTCGGTTGTGTCAGGAGTATGTGGATGAGATTATTTTGGTGGATACGGATGATGTTTGCGCCGCGATTAAGGATGTTTTTGAAGATACGCGATCGATCTTAGAACCTGCTGGCGCTTTGGCGATCGCAGGTGCGAAAGCTTACGTCGAACGCGAACAAATCGCAGGAGAAACATTAATTGCTGTTGCTTGTGGCGCGAACATGAATTTCGATCGGCTGCGTTTTGTAGCAGAAAGAGCCGAGTTTGGTGAACGCCGCGAAGCCATTTTTGCAGTCACAATTCCCGAACAAGCTGGCAGTCTCCGCAAGTTTTGCGAGTGTCTGGGCAAACGGAATTTAACTGAATTTAGCTATCGAATTGCGGATGAGAAAGAGGCACATATTTTTATCGGTGTACAAATTCAAAACCGTGCCGATGCGGTGAAGATAGCGGCAAGTTTTGAAGGTTGTGGTTTCAAGACTTTGGATTTAACTGATGATGAATTAACGAAGTTGCACGTGCGGCATATGGTGGGCGGGCGTTCGATGCTGGCCGATCATGAATTGTTTTATCGCTTTGAATTTCCCGAACGTCCGGGTGCGTTGATGAAGTTTGTCGGTTCGATGAGTCCTAACTGGAATATCAGCGTTTTTCACTATCGAAATAATGGCGCCGATTACGGGCGAATTGTGGTGGGAATTCAAGTACCGCCGGATGAGATGAAGGAGTGGCAGGCTTTTTTGGATACGCTGGGCTATCAGTATGGGGATGAGAGTCAAAATCCGGCTTATAAGTTGTTTTTGAGGTAGGGTTTTTTGGGAAAGGGCGATCGCACGATTCCCAAACTTCAGGGGTGCATGAGAAAAGCTGGTCGAGTTCTGAGAGATGTGCTGAACACCTATGGCATTAGCCAAAACAAATTGGCGATCGCAATGGGTGTGCGAAGCTCTGTTGTCTATCGTTGGTTTAATGAGTTGATAGATCCAACGGTCAACACGCTTGTGAAGATGGTTGTGGCGTTAAAGTTGCTCGATATAGATGCAGCGCGGGAGTTTGTGCAGCGCTATTGGGGTGAGATTTTGGAGGATGAGGGTGGGGGTGAGGTCGATCGATCTACAAACACAGAATAGAGTTAATGATAAAATTATGGCAGAGTGGTAATGACACCGAATTCAAAGCGATGACAGCAGCACTTCCCATTTCTCTCACTCTCGAAGCTTTCCTCAAACTACCGGAAACTCAACCTGCGAGTGAATTTATTAACGGACGCATTCACCAAAAGATTATGCCTCAAGGCAAACATTCTCGTTTGCAACTCAAGTTTTGCAACGCTGTTAATCTAGTTGGGGAAACAGAACGAATTGCTCTTGCTTTTCCAGAATTGCGCTGTACTTTTGGCGGGCGTTCTATTGTACCTGATGCTACAGTATTTGCTTGGGATAGAATCACTTTTGAAGCGGATGGCGAAGTTCCGAATTCCTTTGAAATTCATCCCGACTGGACAGTAGAAATTTTATCCCCAGACCAGAAAGCAACTAAGGTGATTAGTAATATTTTACACTGTTTGAAATACGGGACTCAGCTCGGATGGTTAATCGATCCAGAGGAACGGTTTATTTTAGCATTTATTCCCGGACGAGAACCAGTTGAGTTAACGGGACAAGATCGGTTGCCCGTGCCAAGTTTTTTAACATTAGATTTGACTGTGGAGCAGGTTTTTGGGTGGCTGAAAGCAGGTGGATAACTTGGCTCTAATTTCGAGCATCTCGCAAATTCCGCACATCCTGAATACTAGACCTCTTGCGAAAGTGCGCTCGTTCTAGGTAAAATAAAAGAAAAAATTAGCTCCCATAATATGAAGTACGAA
>NZ_JAUBPI010000176.1:0-5027 GCF_036700645.1 Microcoleus sp. S36b_A4
CTTATTCTCTCCCGGCGCGGTGGCTTTAGTTCTTCTCAAAGCCACCGTTCTCATCTTTATTTAGTCTAAAGTACAGTGAAAAACATTCCGATAATTATGTAGCCTATCCCCTTGGTATCAAAGGTGCCGTAGTTGGTGAAGGTGACACCTATGAAGAAGCCTTAGCTGATGTCAAGTCAGCTATTCGCTGCTACATCGAAGTATTTGGCAAAGAAACAATGGAAAACGAATCACCCGCGATCGAGACTTTTTTAGTAGAAGCAGAGGTGGCTATTTAATGTCAAAGTTTCCTGTCGATGCTTCTAAAAGACGAGTCATCAGAACATTTCAGTTGTTGGGTTTTCGGATTATTAGAGAACGTGAACATATTGTCATGGTGCGATAGAATCAGGATGGCACGTAGACTCCGTTAGTAATGCCTAACCACGAGCAAATAAAATCAGGGACACTGAGAGAAATTTGTACTCAGACGGGAATTTCTAGAGAGGAATTTTTAATAGCTTATGCACAAAGTTGAGTGCAGATGCTATTTACGATAACACTTGAAATATGTCAAATTAGAGATTGCCTTTTTTGAGGTGCATTTTCTTTCAATCAAACATGAAGAAATCAAAAAGACGTAAAAATCAGTGGTCAAATGAACTAAACGACATCATCCGAGGTGCATCGGGTGGCTTTTTGTTCGGGATTCCCCTGCTTTATACGATGGAGGTTTGGTGGATCGGTTCGCATACTACACCAGCGGAAATGTCGATCGCGATCGCAACTACTTTTATCGTCGTTTTCTTGTTGACTCGCACGGAAGGTTTTCGCAAAACTCAAGACATCCGCTGGCTAGAGGCTGCAATCGATACCGTAGAAGCGATGGCTATCGGCATTTTCTGCGCGGCTTTTGTCCTGTTTTTGCTCAGGGAAATTACGCCGGAGACTCCGCTGCAAGAAACTTTGGGGAAAATCATCTTTGAAGGTCTGCCGTTTGCGTTGGGAGTAGCCCTGGCAAACGGTTTCTTGAGCGGCGATCGCTATCAAAGCTCAGACAGCGAAAAGGAACCTACCATTAATGCAACTGTAGCAGATATCGGCGCTACTTTAATCGGCGCGATGATAATTGCTTTCAACATCGCCCCAACTGACGAAATTCCCATGCTAGCAGCAGGTATTTCGCCACCTAGACAATTAGCAATTATCGCCGCTTCGCTGCTAATTTCCTACGGTATTGTATTTGTAGCAGGCTTTACTTATCAAGCAAAACGACAGCAGCAGCAAGGGATTTTTCAGCGTCCCCTCAGCGAAACTGTCATGGCCTATTTAGTGTCGCTGGCTGCTTCTGCATTTATGATGTTTTTCTTCCACAAACTCAGTTTTGACGACCCGTGGTCGATTTGGTTAAACTATACGTTAGTATTGGGACTGCCCGCGGCTGTTGGTGGCGCGGCGGGAAGGTTAGCGGTATGAGTGAAAGTAATAACGAACAGCAAGAAAAAAGAACTCCTGCTGAATGGGTGACATTTGCGATCGCCTGCTTGATCCTTTTTACCCTCACCGGACTGGTAATCTACAACTGGGTGACTAAAAAGCAGGAACCTCCGGTTATTTCTGTCACTCGGAACACACCAATTCGCGAAAATCAAGGGCAATTTTACGTACCGTTTACAGTGACAAACACGGGCGGCGAAACGGCTGAATCAGTGCAAATTATTGCCGAATTGCGCGTAAATGGCGAAGTTGTAGAATCCGGCGATCAACAAATTGATTTTTTGTCAACCGGCGAAACTCAAGAAGGAGCTTTTATTTTCAGCCGCAACCCCAGTCAAGGTGAGTTGATTGTGCGATCGAGCAGCTACAAACTGCCTTAACACAGATAAAACTCGGCGGTTAAAACCTTTTCACCTCTGTGCAATCTTCCTCTTCCTTCGCGCCCTTAGCGTCTTCGCGGTTCGTTCAATCTAAAAACCCCCTTGCGCGTTGGCATTTATTGCTATATTCCGCGCAGGCGCGATTTCAATCGCTTTGGAATAGCGATCGACCTACCGCTTCACCACATTATTTTCCCACTTCCAAACACAGCTAGAAATCAAATTCGTACAGATATGAGCCGTAATTGGCACTAACAAATTCCCAGTAGCTAAAACGCTGTAACCCAACAGCAATCCGACAGCAGTTGCCCAAACAGCATAAGGCCACTGATCCATGCCTCCCAAGTGCAGAATGCCGAAACAAAAACTCGATAAAACTATACCGGTAACATTCAATCCCAAAGCAGACAGCATCACGCCTCGAAATAGCAATTCTTCGCTAAGTCCGGGCAGGAGTCCCAGCCAAATCAAATCTGGCCAAAACAAAGGTTTGAGCACTACTTCCAAGTAAACGTCTGCACTCCGGCGATAACCCGGCCAGAGGTGATAAACGATCGCACTCCCACCTGTAATTGCCAGTCCGATCGCAAATCCTTTGAGCAAGTCCATTCCTATCAATTTGACTGGCAAAAGTGATACCGATCCAAATAGCAACCACAATTTAGCAACAGCCAGCAACATAATTGCTGTCACGCCCATTGCTATTAAAACTTGGGTGCGCGTCAAGGGTTCAATTTCAGGATTTCCGGGAAGTTTTTCTGCCACTTAATCACTTTTAGATTTGAGGTTTGAGATTTTAGATTTGTTTTGTTGAGTCAGACAAACAACGCAGGGAGGAGATTTCTGCACCCAAGGAAGCTGGACTGATGCCGGCCCGCAAAGCGACCAAAACTCCGATCGCCTCTAAATATGAGTTTACCTGCAAAGCTTTGATTCCGAGTTTTTCTGAAGTCGCCTGCATCTGGGTTTTGTTGTCGCCCACAGCGATGATTTGTACGGACGATCGCCCACTCAAACTCAGAATAGCACTGCCGCCGCAGGCTGTGGCGGGTATCACTACCGCATCGACTCGATCGGCGGTAATTGATAATTGATTGTGCTGCTGGCTTTCTGGCGCTACCAATTGGGGAGCTTTGCCCAGGCCGGCAAGCACGCAAGGTAGGAAAGTATAGCCGATTTCCTCAGCAGCAGATCGCGGGGACAGGTGCGGATCGAGGGGAAGTGGGGAAAGCGCAGGGGCGTGAGCACAGGGGATTTTAAACGTCCTGACGATGAGGTGGCTGATCACAGCTTCGGCGCCGGCGAGGGGGTCAACTCCTTTGCCGCGGCGGTAGTTTTCGAGGGCGAGGCTGCCTTCATCGTCGGGAAATCTCGCTACAACTGCGATCGCCTCTACTCTTGCTTGTTTGATTAATTTTTCTGCTGCGCGCAATAAACTGTCTGGATTGCCGATTGTCCCCCAGGATGCCCCTGATTCAGAAATACGCAATTCTACTTGCAGAGGGCGATCGGTTAAAACACAATCAGTTATATTCAAGCCCAATGTAGCTCTCGCTGCATCAGCCGCTTGCAAGTGCCGCAACTGCAAGTCTGGTTCGATCGCGGAATCTAGGATTAAGCCGATGCGATTTTGATGTACCGGTTGCAGTCCCCAGCATCCGGCAGCAAATTTGTCAAGGGCGTAACCTTCAACGTAGAGGGCGTTAGGTATCGGCCAATAAAGTTGAGCGCCGTTGAGGACGTTGGGGTGAGTGATCAGGGTGTCTGAAATTTGGGCGATCGCCCTAGCCACCGGCAGCGCATCTCCTGCAAACCCACCAATCGAGGCTCCAACGCCTGTGGGGACTATCAAAACCACTGTCAAAGGGCGGGGGTTCACGATGTTGCGGGGGATGCTTCCACGAGCACGTAGCCTTCTACCACAGCCTTTTGCCGATCGACATCCACATCTGTGACTGCCCACCGCAGGGGTTCGCCGTGCTTTTGCAGTTCAATTTCAATCGCCGAGTGCAATTCTTCGGCGGTATCGTGGAGGTCAACTTCTGCGGAAATGAAATGGGTAGTCATCGGGCGATCCATAGTGGTTTTACTGTGATCGGTACTTAGCTCAATTTTAGCTTAGTCCTAGGATTTACCGAATTGGCGATCGTACACAATGTCTTCTTTTTCGGTTTCTATCTTCAAGTTCGATCGGGGATAAGCAATGCACAGCAACACATAACCTTCTGCCTGAAGTTCGGGACTGACGCCCATGCAATCAACTTGCTCAACTTCACCCTCAATAACTTTAGCAGCGCAAGTAGTACAAACCCCCGCATTGCAGGAGTTAGGCAGATCAATGCCCGCAGCGTTAGCCACCTGCAGAATTTGTTTATCTTCGGGCACTTCTACGGTATAGGTAGAGCCTTGGTGGATCAATTCAACAGTGTAAGTCTTAGACATATTTCAATGATTGGTTTTAATTCCCAATTGGAATTTACGGTAAATTTGCAAACAAAGCAATGAGTATTTTACCGCTCTTGGTGATTTTGTGCAACTTTACAACTGCACTTTTTATTGCTAATAATTTTTATTAATTGCCTGGGGCGAGTGGCATTTTGTCAATGACTTATCCACAAATTATCACGAGGATTACGGGCGAACTCGGCCAGAAAGCACTTATACGTAACTAATTTTTGCCTTCAAGCCAACAACTCCTCAACAGCAACACTAAAACCCGCCAGCACTAACTGAGTGCTGATGGTAGAACCCTGGTTAAAGGTTAACTTTTGAGTTTGAGTCATTATCATTATCCAGCGACTTTCTGGAAAAACTATCCAAACTTCCAGACAACCCGAATCTAAATACTCTTGTGCTTTAAGAAAAATCTCTTCTGCAATATCAGTAGGAGAAACTATTTCAGCAATTAAGGGCGGACTTTGAGGCAAAGTCGGAACATCACCAAATTGAGCAACAAGTTCAGGAGTCAGATAAGCTACATCAGGACGGCGCACTCGCCTGTCAGTACGACAAGGAACCTCCGTATAGACTTCGCCATCTTGCCCGCTAGATATCTTATAACTTCTCCAAGAATAATCTAGTTTAGATTGGATGCGACCATTGGTGACAAGTTAAGACTGTAAGTCTTTTGTCAAGAGGCTTTTAGAGAATTGTTGAAAAAAAACTGGTCAG
>NZ_JAUBPI010000177.1:0-4621 GCF_036700645.1 Microcoleus sp. S36b_A4
AAGTTTCCCACGATCCCAGACCCATGCAAATACTACCCTTGACAATTTCCCTTTTTCCTTAACTTGTCACCAATGGGATGCGACTGTGTTTTACTGTCATGCCATTTTTCTCCGCAATTTGCCCGTCCACCCATTCCATATCGTCGGGGGGATTAGCCATAAAGTCTTCTAGAGAAACATTTTCTGATAAAACGGCAGCCATTACCATAGCCATTTACTCCCTTTTGCAGAATTCACTCATATTGTAGCAATCAATTGGTAATGGGTAATGGGTAATTGGTAATTGGTAATTGGTAATTGGTAATTGGAACTAACAAATAACCTATGCCCTATGCCCTATGCCCCATGCCCTATGCCCAATTTACTCAATATTAATTTGATTGGGAGGCTTAGGTTGATTCGGTTGCTCATCCTTCAAAGTTTTACGCCCAGAACTAGCATACTCCTTGTACATTTCCACAAACATCTTGGTTAACTGTTGCAAAGAAAGTTGTTCGCCATTAACTTGAGCTTTCATGTAAGCTTTAAGCACTTCAATGTAAGCCAAACCTAGAGCAAGCGTGAGAGTTGCTGCGGTTGCACCGGAGATAGCACCGCCGACAACTGTACCCGCACCAGGAATCATTTTAATCAAATTAGTAACAATACTTCTGCCGACAGCAGTAACCCCGCCAGCGCCGCTAATAGCAGACAGCATCGCCGAAATAAAGCCCTTATCAAAGGGCATTCCAAAAATCACAGTAATATTAGCAATCATTGCTGTTTGCATCGTCATCAAAATCGGCGCATCAGCAAACGGTACAGGAGTCGCGCCGACAATTGCGGAACCGGCTACATAAGCACTTAGATACTTAAATGCCATATCGGATTTGAGCGCAATATTAGCAATTTGTTCTTTAACAAAAGCTTTTTTAGCTACTTCCGGCAGCAGTTGAAAAGTTGCATCTACCAACTTATCTAAACCGTGAGATTTTACTGTATACTCCTCATCAATTTCTTCCGGTTCAGCCATGACCGGGATGATTTGACTGACTGGCAAATTTATGTGTTCCAGTTGCTTGAAAAACTCGCCCGGCTTTTTAGATGTCGTCTGAGTCAGCACTAAAAGAACTGGTACATCTTTGACTTCCATTTCTTTTAGCCAGCTTTCCTCCACAGATTCTATTCTATTGGCGCTGTGATTGATGCAGTACCAGATGACGTGAATGTGTTCTTTTGGGTGCAGGAGTCTTTGGTCTTCAATCAGTTTAGCAACGTTTAATTGAATAACTTTAATTTGTTCGGCGTTGAGTTCGAGTCCGGGAGTATCGTAGACTGTAATTGGGCAATTCGGTTTGGTATATTGGCGGATGCCTTGAGTGATGGGGCGGCCGACTCCGGTTTCTGCTAAGCGTTGGCGAAAAACGGAATTTATTAGGGTACTTTTGCCGACGCCGGTTTTGCCGATGACTAAAACATTGCACTGTCCCACTTGGTCTTCTGCGTCTTTGAAGGCGTAATAACTTCTATTTAAAAGCTCGTCTAAGGAAAAGTCGTCTGACATGGCGGTTTGCTCCGATAAGGGTGGGATATTAATTCAATACCACCGAATAGAATTCCGATGCTATAGAAACGAAGTCCGTGAAGGCGGACTGGCGGAGTATTAAGAATATTGTAGCAATTTGATTTCAAAACTGGTGCAACGGCTAGAGGAGAGTTTTGTGTCGCGTGCTGCTACATGAAAGGTTGTAGAATTTAGTTTAAGCTAGCAATCGATCGACATCGATGCTAAAACCGATCAGGATTTGTTGGGTACTGGCGGTATCGCCGGATCGAAATGTCAATATTTGATTTTGAGTCATCACGAATATTAAACGACTTTCGGGAAAAACTAACCAGACTTCCTGACAGCTAGATTTTAAATATTCCTGTGCTTTGAGAAAGACATCTTCAGCGATATCGGTGGGTGAAACTATTTCGGCAATTAAAGGGAAACTTTGGGGTAAAGTGGCAAGATTGCCAAATTGTGCAACTAATTCGGGTGTGAGATAAGCGACATCTGGACGGCGAATTTGTCGGTTGGTGCGGCAAGGTGGTGAAATATAAACTTCTCCTCCTTGTTTGCTGGAAATCATGTAATTTGCCCAAGCACAACCCAGGCTTGATTGAATTTTACCATGCTTGAGCGTGGCTCCATTTTTCTCCACAAGTTGGCCGTCTACCAATTCCATGTTGTCGGGGGGATTAGCCATGAAGTCTTCTAAAGTAAAATTCTTCTGTGCAGCAGTAGCAGTGACCATAGTCATTTCCTCGTTTTTACAAATCGGTTTCAGAACTTGCCTGTATGATGTTCGATCAAACCTTCACCAATTGCGCAAACTCCTCTAACTTCACTTGTAAGTCATCCACCAGCATTAAACGATACCTTTCGGTAGTTTTCAACTTGTGGAGAACATAACTAGCAAACTCATCGCGCCACTTTTTTCTATCAAGTTCATTCGAGATGTTCAGCGCTCTGATTGATAGGTTGTAAGGGTATTCTTCAAAGTTGAGGTCTTTATCATTTTCAAAATCATGCTTTCCTACTGTAAGAGTGATTGTTGAGTTACGAAACTCATACCAGTGGTCAATGCCATCAGAAACCAGCTCTAATTTAAGAGCCAATATAAACTCTAATTCTTTGATTAAATGTTCGATTTCCTGTGGAAAGTCTACAAAAATATCTACTGTGCGAGACATAAAAACCTCCTTTATTGAAACTCAGTAAAACTGATGTCATAGATATCGCCAATAATTCGGACGCTATCAATTTTTCCGCGTGTAATATTTTTCGCCCTCTGCAAACCTCGTTCAGCCTCAGCCTCTATCAACCCAGACACCCTAGCATCTATAATTATATCCCTAGCCTGTCCGCCTCGTCTAATCGAGTTGTTGATCTGATTTTTTACTGTAGCGCTTGTAGCACCGGCATCCAGACTTTTGAATTCAGTGCGTTTTCCATCTACCTCAGCATCGGGATTTCTACCTCCATCGGTTTTTTCTACCAAGGCTTTAACATTTTTTCCCTCTCTTTCTAGAAATTCAGCGATGGCTCTTTCGGTTGCAGCAAAAGCTCTTTCTGATTCATCAATACTGCCACAATTAGCCGAATTTTGCTTAGGGGTTTGGTTAGTCCCGTTATTCACCATTTTTGGTTATTTAAAATTTTGGTGAATTATCGCACATTATGAGCCAAGTCACTTGAGAAAACGAAGCGGGTTTCTCACTTAGTCAATACAATAATTCCTCTCCCATCAGGTTCTACTATTACCCTAATACTAACACTATCTCTAGTTCCTTCTATATGCCATCTTACAGGCTTACCAGCAAAGAAGTTACTTAAAATTTTAGCAAAGACTTAAGATAGATATAAACTCTGAAACAATAAATTATCTTTGATTTCCTGACAATAAATGGCACTTTTGCAAGAAGCCTGCTATTACTTTTATGGCGGGTAAAGACGATGATTTTATCCCATAATCATTCTAAAATTAAGTTTGTATTGAGAACAAAATCATGGCACATTAAATTAAATTAATTCTCTGATTTCTTTTAGCTTTTTTTTTAAAGTGTTGAGATCTATTTCTTCTATTTCTTCTATTTCTTCTAATAGGCTGTAAATTTTTGATTGCCTCTTCTTCTTACCTTTTTCTATCCATTTTTGATATTTCGGATCGGCGAGCATTTTCTGATATTCCTGATATTCATTAACTTCTTCTTCAAAATCCTTTAGAATTTCATAAGGTAATTCATCCATATTCTTTGGATCAGATATTATTTTATACTCTTCTTTCGCAAGAATTTCACGAATATCCTCAGAAAGCTCATAAGTTAGATTTTCTTTATATGTTACAAAACATCCTTCTGTCTTTTCTTGATAGGAACAGTGA
The DNA here is from genome assembly GCF_036700645.1 of Microcoleus sp. S36b_A4. Classification (NCBI taxonomy): domain Bacteria; kingdom Bacillati; phylum Cyanobacteriota; class Cyanophyceae; order Oscillatoriales; family Microcoleaceae; genus Microcoleus; species Microcoleus sp. S36b_A4. Next base: position 3,909 of record NZ_JAUBPI010000177.1, read on the forward strand.
GACAGGATTTTAGCAATTTGAAATATCTTGTTTTCTATTAATAAGAGGCATAAAGAACCTTGAGGAACATCATTTTTCTCTTCATCTATAGTTTGAATCGAGTGAAAACAACCTATATTTTTATCATTAGCGAGATTAGTTGCCTTGGCAAGAAGAACACTATCAGTCAAGACACCTAGTTTAAGGAATTTACCGGGTGTGTCTGTTATGGGTGGTTGATCTTGATTTCCAGGCGTAGATTTTTCTTCAGACGGTGAGAGAACTTCATTTTGATTTTCAGAAGACTCTCCATTATATTTATTAATTTTTTCTGCAAATTCCTTAATTTTTTGTTCCCATGAATTATATTGATTGTTCTGGTACTCGTCAATTATTTTTTCCCATAAATCATATTCCTTAGAATCAATATATATCTCAGACAAACGAGCAATTAATGTTTTTGTTAAGTTGAAGTTGTGGATACTAATACATAATTCTCCCTCACATTCAAGACCTGGCCGAGTTAGATTAGATGACCCTATGATCGAAACACCTATCTGAATGTCAGCTTTTATCTTCACATTCCGACTCCGACCTAAAAAACAATAGGCTTTGATATGAAAGTTCTTCTTAGGGCATATAAAGTGAACAGATTTATTAAGCTGTTGTGCATTTAAAACGCATAGTGGTATAATATAACATAATGATATTCAGACAAAGTGAATGCCTGCTAA